>NZ_JBXYJG010000004.1:0-240304 GCF_057396255.1 Psychrobacter sp. CX21
TCCACAAAGCGACTTCCCAGAAGGGCAAGAAGTCACGGTTTCGGCTGTGGTTAAAGATGAGGCAGGTAATGTCACCCCAGCAACGGATGACAGCGCCACCGTAGACATCACAGCGCCAACAGCGCCAACCGTTGAATTACCAGAAGATGCCACCAATGACACCGGTAGCAGTCAAACTGACAACATCACCAGCAACAATGCGCCAACCTTAACCGGTACTGGCGACGCCGGTGACAGCATTGAGGTGGTCATTGATGGTCAAACCCTCACCGCCACCGTTGCTGATGACGGCACCTGGTCGGTCACTCCTGATGCGCTAGCTGATGGCGAATACACCCCAACAGTCACTGCCACCGATGCCGCCGGTAACAGCAGCAACGGTACAGCCGAAACCTTTACGGTAGACACCAGCGCTCCGACAGCGCCGACCACAACCTTCACTGAAGACACCAATACGGATGGCACTCTAAACACTGATGAAAATGGTACGTCTCAAGATACTACTACGCTTCGGGTCAACTTAGCGGCTAATACCGAAGTTGGTGACACGGTGGTTGTTTCAACCAATGGCGGCACCCCGCAAGAAGTTGAAGTCACTCAACCCATGCTTGATGACGGGTTTGTTGATGTTGAAGTGCCAGTGACTGAACTTATTGATTTAGATGGGTCAGGTCCTAACTCAGACAAAGGTATTTCAGTTGATACCTATGTCAAAGACCCGGCGGGTAATCAGTCTGCCACTCTAACTGATAACTTGATTGTAAATCTTGCCACTTTTGGACCGGGTGACGTCAATAACGATGGCGTGATTAATGCCGACGATGATGACGCCACCACGGTAGATGGCGCCCCAACCACCAGCTTTACCGAAGACACCACGGGCGTTGACGCCAATGGTGAGCCAATTGTAGGCGCCGATGGTATCTTAAACATTGCTGAAAACGGCACGACGACAGACACTACCACCCTCAAAGTTAATTTACCTGCCAATACCGAAGCGGGTGACACCATCTTTGTTGCTACCAATGGCAGCACCCCGCAAGAGATTACGGTCACAGATGCTATGGTTACAGCAGGATTTGCGGATGTCGAAGTGCCGGTCACCAGCTTAATTGACCTAGATGGCTCAGGGCCCAATACCGACATGGGTATCATTGTTGACACTTATGTTGAAGACCCAGCGGGCAAACAGTCTGCCACCATGACTGATACGTTGATTGTTGATCTCAGCGCACCCTCTGATCCGGTTATTTTACCAAGGGAAACACCCGCTCTTATAAGGGATGAAAACGGAGTTTTTGTACGAGTTGAGCGTCAGGGAGTAGTACGCATCGAATCTAGCACTGACGACGATACTGCTTTTATGAATTTTATCTATACTGATGAGACTTATAACTCAGACACAGATGATATTGGTGTTACTCATGAGGTGACTGTCGCTAGAGGAGAGGATGGAAATTGGAACTGGCTTACTTTTGATGGTGAAGACGCTGTTGCTAACCCATCTGTTGTTCAATCTGTTCTAATACTTGAAAATACTGATTTAGATGGTGATGGAATAAATGAAGTTGTTATTACAATCAACCAGGACAGGTTATTAGATAATAGTGAGGTTATTGCAAGCAATACCGATATTGCTGGTAATGAAAGTAGTACAGTAACGGATTTTGCTCCACCTGATGATACATCTCGACTAAATTATGATGTACCTGGGGGTACTGAGTTCCAAGACAGTGCTGGATTCAGTAATGATGCGTTTATTGGTGAAATTATGTATGCAGGATTTCTTGATGATAATGGTGATTTTACTAATTTAACACCAGATGGCCTGTTCACGTTTGATGTTAATGATGCACTCACTGGGTATGGCTTCTCTATAGTGGATGAGACTGCCGCTAATAATGATGTAGCTCAACTACCCAATGATTGGACGTATGACGTTGCATTCTTTGATAGTTCATACAATCAAGTATACGTATTTACGCAGCTATTGACCGAGGTATAGCTGGGTTGTATTGATAATATTTTTTTCAGAGACGTACTCAAAGTTATGACACATAACTTTGAGCTTTACTTGTAGTTTTATTTGCCGTATATTCAGCCACAATTTTACAATTAATGATTTACTAAAGGAGCTAAAAGATGGCTACTACACTTAGAACATTTGAGTTAGCAGATAGCAATCTATCTACTAATGATCAAACGACAGTAACGATTGTGTTTGATACTACTGTTATAGACTTTGATGTTAATGATTTAATCCTAAAAGGTGTCAGCGTTACTGATTTTTCTACTACGGACAATGGACAAAGCTGGACTGGCACAGTGACAGCTTTGCCTGATTATAACGGCCCTGCTGAAATAAGAATTAGATCAAATACCTATTTCAATGGAGAGACCTTAGGATTGGGTAATGGGTTTGAATTAAGTTTTAACGTTGATACAACCCAACCTTTGGCACCTACTATTAATATAGAAAGCCCTGGTGCAGATGGGGTTTATAACATTGAAGAAGTCGGCGCTGATGGCACTGTTACTGCAACGATTACGCTGCCAACCTCAACTAATCCATTTGAAAACACCAAACCCGGTGATGTCTTGACCGTTAATGGGGTGGACTATGTTATCACCCAAGATATGATTGACAATGGATTTGAGCTTGAAATAACACCAGAAACTGACCCCACTGAAATAACGGCAAGCATTACAGATGCTGCGGGTAATACCGGTGCAATAGCGACTCAAGCTGTCGCGCTAGCTGATATTCAAGCACCGGATGCAACAAGTACCCAAATTGTTATTGACGATATCACCGCCGACAACATCGTTAATTTAGCTGAAGCCGGTTCAACTGTACCAGTTACAGGTAGCGTTACAGGCGACTTTAGCGCTGGCGATGTGGTCACTTTAAGCATAAACGGTACCGATTACACCGGAGCTGTTGATGCCAATGGCGACTATAGTATTGACGTTAATGGCGTTGATTTACAAGACGATGCCAACACCACTATTGAAGCACAAATTGTTGCCACTGATGCTGCTGGAAATACTGGTGTAATCGCTACCAGTAAGGAATATAGTGTAGATACGACTGTACTAGCGCCTACTGTTGTTATTACTGAAGATGCTAATGATGATGGTGTGATTGACTATAACGAATCAAATGGTGACGTTGACTTTACTGTAACTGTTGCAGATGACGCTGAAGTGGGTGACACGCTTACACTAAATGGTCAGCAAATTGCTATCACTCAAGCCATTATCAATAATGGCTACCAAGGCACGGTGACTGCGGTTGACGGTCAACAGGTTGACATCAGTGCGATGGTTACTGACAAAGCTGGCAATGCCTCAGTAGTTGCTCAAGATAGCGCTACGCTAGATTTGACTATACCTGATGCCGATGCTATTTACCTTTGGCATTTAGGCGCTAACCTTACTGACAGCCAGGGTCCATCAGACCAACGTGGTAAAACAGGTGGCAAATATGGCACTGACATCAACTACGAAACTGGCAATCTAAATGACGCTATATATATTGGTTATGAAGGGTTTGATAGCGATGGCAATCTAATCGTTTCTCCTTGGGATGGCGACTTTGAACGTGATTGCGGCGATGGTGATGTGGTTTGGACCATGGAGACTTACGCAGGTAATGACCTTATTCATATCCGTGAAGACCAAAACGCTTACACCGTAGCCAAACTTGGTTCAGGTGATGATACTTACTACGTACAAGGTGCGATGGATTCATATTTCGTACGCGCACAAACCAATCCAGAAGCACGTAGCTATATTTACACTGAAACAGGCGATGATACTGTAGTTGTTGGTGGAAATGGCGATGGTAAAGTAACAGGATGGGGCATAGACGGCGGTCGTATCTTCACTGGCAGTGGTAGTGACAACGTTACCGTTTATGGTGAAATGGATGATGGCGGCGTGATTGACCTAGGTGCTGGCAGTACTCAATATGCCAACTCTACTGATATTGACGCGGCTAATACTGTTGATAGCGCAGGTGATGTGAACAACCTTTTAATAACTTGTAACTTGGGTGAGTCTCCCTCAAACGATTATGGTCATGTATTTGGTGGTGCAGGCGATGACAATGTCAACATCGGTACTTACGTTGCAGGTACAAGTGAAATTAATCTTGGTGAAGGTACTAACTCAGTGACTATTGGTGATGATCTAGATGGTCATGCCAAAGTTATTACGGGTAGTGGTGATGACACCTTAGTTATTGGCGATGATACTGAAGATTATTCATCAGTTGACTTAGGTAATGGTAATAACGTTATCGATGTGGCAGATAATTTAGAAGACCGTTCAACTATCACGACTGGTTCAGGTAATGACACTTTAACTGTTGGTGGGTCTACTTGGAACGCTGCAACTGCTGTTCTTGGTGCTGGAGATGATAGCGTTACTATATCTGGTAAAATGCATTATTACTCTGAAGTTCATTTAGGTGATGGCGATAACGATATCAGCGTTGATGGTTTATTTCACTTTTCTAAAATTACTGCCGAAGCTGGTGACGACGTCATCGATTTAGGAAGTACATTTAAGGCATTTACCTACAATAACCACGTTGCCGTTGAGGCAGGCGCTGGTGATGATACGATTACATTTAGCGGTGGCAAAATGCACGGTAAAATTAGCGGTGGCGAAGGTGATGACACTTTGGTACTAGACTACGATAACAATGATTGCTTAGTGACTAGCTGGAAACATGAAACTAACGTGTCAACAAAGAACTTTAGCGGTATTGAAAACATCGAAATGACAGGTAAAAACGTTGTCGATGTACGCTATACAGATTTAGTTGACGATACAAGCCGTGATGGCGCGTTATTCATCCAAGGAGATAGTAATAGTAAAGTTGATCTAGGTTCTACTAATTGGAATAGCGATGGTGCAAACAAAGCTCAAATGCATGATTCTACTGGTGGTTACTGGGAACAAACCGATAGCGTAACTATCCAAGGTACTAACTATGATGTCTATCATAATACTATTGCGAATGAAGACACTAGGAATGATGTTTACATTGAGCAAGGAGTTGTCGTTATTTAATCTCCGTATTGGTTTGAATAACTAATATAAATTTCTCAATTTATATAACACATTGTTTTAAATCAAAAATCACCCTTAGTTAAAACTAAGGGTGTTTTTTTTATAAAAAATAATAAGTTCGTTTGAAATAAACCACTTACTCCATTCATTTAAACACATTTGTGAAAAGGAATGAAGTAACTGGTTTAATAACATTTTAATTTAATATTATTGGACAATATAAGCCTTTAACTCTAGTACCTTATCACGCGTCTTAGCAGCATCTTCAAATTTAAGTTCTCTTGAGAATTGCTTCATCTGTTTTTCAAGACGATTGATCTCTTTTGCCAATAAATCTGGACTGCGTAATATCTCGATGTCTACATCAGGCAGACTGCTGCTAGTCGGTATAGATTGATTATCGTTCAAATCTTCTTCATTTTCACCCGTATCAATCTTATCGGTAATGCTGCGAGTCGCAGATTTGGGTGTAATACCATGCTCTTCATTAAATGCAATCTGCTTTTCACGACGTCGATCCGTCTCTTCAATCGCTTTTTCCATACTTGGCGTAATACGATCAGCATATAATATTGCTTTACCGTTCAAGTTACGGGCTGCTCGTCCAATAGTCTGAATCAATGAGCGCTCAGATCGTAAAAAGCCCTCTTTATCCGCATCAAAGATCGCTACCAAAGAAACCTCAGGCATATCAAGCCCTTCACGTAGCAGGTTAATACCAACCAGTACATCATAGGTACCGGAACGCAGTTCATGAATAATTTGCATACGCTCAACCGTATCAATATCAGAATGTAAATATGCAACCTTGACATCATACTCTTTCAGATAGTCGGTAAGGTCTTCTGACATACGCTTAGTTAAAGTAGTGATAAGAACACGCTCATTTAACTCACGACGTTTGGTTATTTCAGATAACACATCATCTACTTGAGTCAATACAGGTCGTATCTCAATTTCAGGGTCAATGAGACCAGTTGGACGTACTACCTGCTCGACAACTTGTTCGCTATGTTCTAATTCATACTGTGCAGGCGTAGCGGATACAAAGATAGTAGACGGCTTAATTCTCTCCCACTCTTCAAACTTCATGGGGCGGTTACTCATAGCACTGGGTAATCTAAAACCGTAATTCACCAAATTCTCTTTACGTGAGCGGTCACCTTTATACATAGCACCGATTTGAGGTACTGTTACATGAGACTCATCAATAAATAGCAGCGCATCTGCAGGAATATAATCAAACAACGTAGGTGGAGCTTCATCTAAAGGCCGTCCCGATAGATGCTGAGAGTAGTTTTCTATACCGTTACAGTATCCAAGCTGCTGAATCATTTCAAGATCGTACTGAGTACGCTCTTTAATACGCTGTGCTTCAATAAGCTTATCGTTTTCACGAAAATATACCAAACGCTCATCTAGCTCCTCACGTATCGTTTCACTTGCTTTTTCAAGTTTCTCACGAGGTGTCACATAGTGCGACTTTGGATAGATAGTAATACGAGGAACGCTGCGTACAGTTTTACCTGTCAAAGGATCAAACCAGCTTATTTTTTCAATCTCATCATCAAACATACTAATACGAACAGCGAGTTGTTCGGATTCAGCAGGATAAATGTCTAATAGCTCACCTCGCAGGCGATACGTACCCCGCTCAAAATCTAACTCATTGCGCGTATATTGCAGCTCTACTAGTCGTTTGATGAGCGCATTACGATCTACATTATCACCCACAACTACATGCAGTAGCATCTTAAGGTAACTCTCAGGATCACCGAGACCATAGATCGAGGACACAGAAGAGATGATGATAGCGTCACGACGTTCAAGCAAAGCACGCGTAGCAGACAATCTCATCTGGTCGATATGATCGTTAATCGCACTGTCTTTTTCAATAAACGTATCGCTTGCTGCGACATACGCTTCTGGTTGATAGTAGTCATAATAACTAACAAAATATTCCACAGCATTATTTGGGAAGAATGATTTAAATTCACCATATAGCTGAGCAGCAAGAGTTTTATTATGCGCCATAATAATAGTTGGACGCTGGCATTCGCTGATAACTTTTGCCATAGTATACGTCTTACCGGAGCCAGTTACCCCTAGCAACAACTGAGCATCCATACCCGCATTAATACCTTTGACGAGCTTCTCGATAGCTTGAGGCTGATCACCTGCAGGTTCAAAGCTTGTAACCATATCAAATGCACGGCTGGCTATTTGAGTACCTGATGCATTAACACCAGTAATTTCTGCTTCATCTTGTAATTGAGTAGCTAATTGATTTAATTGTCTTGACGATCTCGGTTCAGGCATTCGCATAATAACTATCTTCACTCGCATTTATAAGGTATTAATAAGTGTTTTATTAATGGTTTATGGGGGCAATAAACGATATTTTAAAGTACCTATTAAAGTCAAAACGTAAGGTCATAACATGATCAACAATATAATTTAATATCTGGTTTAACACCCTATTTTTTTGGATAAACAATTAATTATACTGGTATATATCCCTAAGACTAAACACAAAAAAACCATCAAAAGATGGCTTTTTTGTTTTAAATATTTGAATTATTTATATCAAATTCATTACATTAAATAGGTGTTTGATAATAAGCTTGCAAATAAATTTGCTCGAATTAAATGACTAAAATAAATTCATTCGATTATTATTAATAATCAATCAGCACTCATCAATCAGCACTAATCAATCAGCACTAATCAATCATCATTTGTTTGAAATGACGTTAAACATCATCACTTGGCTTACGTCCACCTTCAAGTTGTCCAGGTGGTTTTTTATCGATGCTACAACTGGGGCGTTTAGCATTTAACTTGCGTAAACGCTTGCGCTCTACGGCGGCATCAAAACGGCATTGCTGTAAATAAGTTTTTATTTCAAGAGGAGGTACAGGCGTAGGTTTACCATGCTCATCAACAGCTACCATGGTAAAGAAACAGCTGTTGGTATGCCGAACAGTTCGCTCCTGAATATTCTCAGCCTCAACTCTTATACCTACCTCCATTGAGGTTTTGCCGACGTAATTAATACTTGCAGCAAAGGTAACCAGCTCCCCTACGTAGATAGGCTCTAAAAACATGACTTGATCGACCGACAACGTCACTACATATCCCCCACTATAACGGCTAGAACACGCGTACGCTACTTGATCTAGCATTTTTAGCAAGTCGCCGCCATGCACATTCCCAGTAAAATTAGCCATATCTGGTGTCATTAAGATAGACATATAAAGTTCATGTTTTACAGGTGCTTTAACTGCGGTGCTACTCGTATTCTGTTGAGGCATATCAATCCTTCATTTATTCGTGATTAAATTTATTCGTGATTAAATTCATCTGTAATTATTAATAATTTGAGGTGAAATTTTGTTCACTTCTATGACAATTAGGAGGTCCAATCGTTTAATTTTACTGTACTCTATATATAAAGTCTATTGATGCTATTCTAATTGACACGTCATAATAATGCGCGACAAAATCTAACGATTAAATCTAATATGAACTGTATATAACTTAAACTGCGATTTAGGCTAAAGTCATCTGATTAACTACTATATTTTAAAATTTAAATTTATATAATTGTTCAAAGGTTTGCATGTAATTTAATTTAGTAAAAGGTCATTATTCTCAAATATCTATATTTTTTAAAAAATAGCTTGACGACTGAAATAAATTTGATAGAATACGCCCCACTCAACGCAACATCTTATTATCCAAATAAATAACTAATAAGATTAATATTGCCTTGTAAAGATTATTCCCTAATAGCTCAGTTGGTAGAGCATCGGACTGTTAATCCGTGTGTCCCTGGTTCGAGCCCAGGTTAGGGAGCCACTTTAAGACATTAGTGACATTTAATGATAGTGTTAACTTAGAAGCTAATTCTCTTATGGCATATGCCAAACCCCTTGTTTTTTAATAAGGGGTTTTTTTTGTCTCTAATTTTACTAAGTTTAAAAAGTTTCAAAATATCTATATATTTAAATCGTCTTTTTAAGTTAATTAATGTAAACTAATTAACTGATAATTGTTAGAGTCTGTAGAACTATAATGGAACTACAAAATTTAAAACCGGTAAATTGAATCTCGCATGTTGCATTTATTAAATACGTCAGCTTTTGCACCTTTTATTGTTGCTGGCTTTGTTTTAGTTATTCTATTGATTGTTGAAATCGTTGGATTTATCTTCGGTGGTCTTAGCGGTTTTTTGGACAATTTAGTACCCGACTCATTAGTTGATGCTGACTTTGACGCCGATGTAAGTATTGATAGCGATTTGAGTTTAGGATTAAAAGCACTCGATTGGTTATATGTTGGCCGAATTCCTACCATGATCCTATTGATTTTGTTTATTGGTAGCTTTTGTATCAGTGGCATTTTATTGCAGCAATTATCATATTCTATTCTAGGTCATTACTTATCTCCTTGGATAGCGAGCCTTGATGCTTTAGTCATCAGCACCCCCCTTCTAAAGATCTTTGCCTCCCTACTCTATCCAATTATCCCTAAAGATGAGACAACTGCAATTAGTGGAGATGCATTGGTAGGTTTATCCGCCAAACTTGTTATAGGTCATTCAAGTTTTGGTGAAGCTGCTCAAGCTAAGACTATCGATAATCATGGTCAAGTTCATTATATTATGGTTGAGCCAGATCCTCAGTATTGCACTGATTTGACACTAGCACCCACTCATAGAACATCTCACAAGTTTACCGAACAAACTACAGTTGAAGATCCTATACAAAATACTGTTCAAAACCCCATTCAATCTGCTACTCCAGTACTTACCGATAATGACGACTTAATAATCACTAAAAGAGTATCAGAACGTTACTTGGTAAGAAAGTTATGAAGAAGCTTTCCATTGATTTCGTGAATTCGATTAATGAACCAATTACCTATTTATCTAGTATCAGTCAGTCTAGGTTTCTTTATTTCTTTAATAAGGTTTGTTCGCATTCATATATTCTTTTATTTGACTCCCTTTTTAGTTCTAAATATGTCATATTTTTTATGATTAATTTTGAACATAGTTATGTTCAAAAATTACAGTTTAAACTTCAATACAAATAAGGACGTTTTATGTCGGGTTTAGTCACCTACGCCATTGTTGCTGGTATTATCTTTGTTCTGTTACTCCTCATCGGGTTTATATTAACTCGTTTATATACTCGTGCTAGTAAAGAGGTCTCATTTGTACGTACGGGTATGGGTGGCGAGCGCGTTATATTAAACGGTGGTGCCTTTGTACTTCCCGTATTGCATGAAGTCATACCAGTTAACATGAATACGCTGCGCTTAGAGGTTCGCCGTGCTAATGAAGAAGCACTGATTACCAAAGATCGTATGCGTGTTGATGTAAAAGCAGAGTTTTATGTCCGTGTTAGTCCATTAAAAGAATCAATTGCTACCGCTGCCCAAACTTTGGGTATGAAAACAATGGCGCCAGATGAGCTCAAAAGCCTTGTAGAGGGTAAGTTTGTTGATGCTTTGCGGGCAGTTGCTGCCGAAATGCCTATGGAGGAGCTGCATGAACAACGTGTTGACTTTGTACAACGTGTTCAGCGTGCTGTATCTGAAGATCTATCAAAAAATGGTCTAGAGCTTGAGACTGTATCTTTGACTGGACTTGATCAAACTAACTTTGAGTATTTTAATCCTCAAAACGCCTTCGATGCCGAAGGTATGACCCGATTGACCAAAACCATCCAAGATAGACTTAAACTGCGTAATGATATTGAACAAGAAACAGATCTTGCTATTAAGACCAAGAACTTAGAAGCAGAACGTAGCCGCATCGACATTGTGCGTGAAGAAGAATATGCAAAGCTTGAGCAGCAGCGTGAGATATCAATACGCCGTGCTGAACAATCCTCAAATATTGCAACAGAAGAAAGTATTAAAGAACAAGAAGCCGAAGAAGCAAAAATTGCAGCAGAGCGTGAAATTGATCTTCAGCGTATTAATGCCGAGCGTGATATTAAAAATCAAGATATTATCAAAGAACAAGCATTAGAACAGGCCAACATTGAACGCCAAAAAGCCATCGAACTTGCTGAGCAGGACCGTCAAATTGCAGTTGCGGAAAAATCTCGAGCAGAATCAGTAGCCAAAGCAGAAGCTGATAAAGCACGTGCATTGGCTGTTCAACAAGCAGAAAACGTTTCAACAGTACGTGAAAGAGAAATTGCTGAGCGTGCCAAAGCGGTTCAATTGATTAAAGCTACTGAACAAGCTGAGAAAGAAGCTATTGATATCAAAGTTGCCGCGCAAGCAGATAAGATTGCAGCAACTGACAAAGCAGAAGCCGTCCGTATAGAAGCGCAGGCTCAAGCAGACAAACAGCGTCTTATCGCTCAGGGTGAGGCAGATGCTCAACTTGTTATTGCAAAAGCTAAAGCTGAACAATATAGAGTAGAAGCCGAAGGTACAGAAGCCATTAATGAAGCGGCTAATGTTCTGTCTCCAGATCAAATTGACATGCAAGTCCGTATCGCCTTGTTAGAACGTCTACCCTCAATCATTGCAGAATCTGTTAAACCTATCGAAAACATTGACGGTATCAAAATTCTACAAGTCGGAGGTAACGGAGGTAGTATGATCGGTGGTTCTGATAACGGTACAACATCTGCATCGGGTGGTCATGCAAATGGATCTTTAGCCGATGAGGTTGTAAGCTCTGCACTTCGCTATCGCAGTCAAGCCCCTCTTATTGACCATCTACTTGGTGAGCTTGGGTTAGCTGGTGGTGGCGACATTAACGCAATGACACGTACTTTAGTAGACTCCCAGTTTAAACCTGCAAACTCTACTGATACTTCTTCTACTAATACGTCAAACAGCAACTCTAATAGTTCAAATCATCGCACCCGTTATGCGGATAATGCAGGCTCTAAATCTAACGCTACGCAATCTTCAGACCAAGGGTCTGCAGCCGCTAATCTGCATAAGGTCGAACTGCCTACAGGTGTGAATAAAAGAGTAGAAAAAGCAATTCAAAAAGTAGACAGCACCACAACATCCTACGCTGATAAAGGGAATAATAAACCCTCTACTACTGACGGCGCTAATATCACTATCGCACCGGATAGCAAATAGTTACTTTAAAATTTATATTTTTTGTTCAAAGGGTTGACAGGTAACTAAAGCTTGGCTAGAATACGCATCACTTAGTTAAGACCCTGTCAATTAAGATATCATTAATTAAGATATTGACAACTAAGATTCTATACATAACTTCTTGTTTATGTTTAGTATTTAAATTAATATTTAAGATAGTGTCCTAAGTTATTCCCTAATAGCTCAGTTGGTAGAGCATCGGACTGTTAATCCGTGTGTCCCTGGTTCGAGCCCAGGTTAGGGAGCCAAATTCTAAAAGGCTATTTATTAAATTGCCTTTCATCTAAGCTCTAATCGATACGATTAGAGCTTTTTTGTATGTGATAATTTATATAAAACAAAGTTGCTATTATTTTTGTAGTAGCATAATCTAAGTTTTAACACTAAATTTATTGCTAAATAGCTCTTTATTGGCTGGAAGGCTCTTTATAGCCTAGATGGCTCTTTATTGACTGGAACGTTTGAGTGTACTTAATAGATTGATTTTGCTAAATAACTTAGTTGTTTAAGTTACGCCCTATATAACCTATAATAATTTAAATTTTATAAGATAATTGACATGGCTATGATACCTCCTCACATTCGTAATAAATTCTCAGATCATCCGCAAAAGATAATGCGCCCTGTTAGTATTAAGCTATCAGAAGAGATGATAACTTTACTAACGGAAACAGCTGAAGAGCATGGATTCAAGCGAATCCAAGGACTAATTAGGCTATATATACGTCAAGGATTGGACCGAGATCACGACGGCTATACACTTGCCGATGATGAAGTCTTTATCGAGAAGCTTCGTGCCAGAGGCGTAAGCTACTCTGTAATTGAAGATGCTATTGTAGATACTCATAATTCGTGTGAGTCCAAAGGTCTACTTGATGAACAGTACGAAGACAAAGAATAGTTTTTTAATTGAATATTTTTATAGATAATACTTGCAATACATTCAAGTTTCTCTATAATACTGCACCTACGGAGTCGTGGCAGAGCGGTTGAATGCACCGGTCTTGAAAACCGGCAAGGGTTCATAGCCCTTCGTGAGTTCGAATCTCACCGACTCCGCCAAATAGTAAAAGGCCAACTTATTGTTAAGTTGGTCTTTTTTTGTCTGATATTTAGTCATTACTATTTTGCCGGTGTGACTGCCTGTTTGTCTATTTGACTAACTTTTAGTATGTTTAGTGGACTAACCGATGTAATGACTATTTGATTAGTTGCAACCTAAACGCGATAGATTAAATTTATTGAAATTTGAGTGTTCGATACACTTGCATTCAACACAAAAATGCTTATAATAGACAACCTATTGGAGTCGTGGCAGAGCGGTTGAATGCACCGGTCTTGAAAACCGGCAAGGGTTCATAGCCCTTCGTGAGTTCGAATCTCACCGACTCCGCCAAATAGTAAAGCCACATATAAAAAAGGTCAGCTTACATTATAAGCTGACCTTTTTTATTGCCGTATTTCTAAGCGTTGTACAGATGTAGACACATATCTAACAAACGATTTGCATAGCCCCATTCATTGTCATACCAAGCAAATACCTTAACTTGATCACCCACCTGCATCAACTGCTCGGAATCTATAATTAATGACTCTGGTTGATGTATAAAATCACTAGAAACTAATGGCTCATCAGTATAGCCCATAATACCATGCAAACGACTGTCCAATGCACAGGCGTCTTTAAGTACTTGCTCCACTTGATTGATAGTGACTGTTTGATTAAATATGAAATTAACATCAATAGCTGCGACATCGATTGTTGGTACACGAATAGAATGACCATTAATCTTACCCTTCATATGCGGTAAGGTTCGCTCAGTGGCGGCGATACTGCTTGAGGTGGTGGGAATAATATTATGTCCTGAAGCGCGAGCACGGCGTTTGTCTCTATGCGGCTGATCGAGCACATTTTGATCGGCTGTGACTGCATGAATTTCTGTCATCATCACGGACTTAGTACCAAACGCATTGTCTAGTACATATATCAATGGCACCAGAGCCTGAGTAGTACAAGAGACGCTAGATATGATAGGTAACGTGCGGGTTAACTCATCATCATTAACGCCCATGACAATACTTGCATCAACCGTGTCAAAAGGTGCTGCGCCCACAATAACTTGTTTAGCCCCAGCTTTTAAATGGCGACTCGCATCATAATAAGACCTAAAATGACCAGTACACTCTAATATGACATCAACATCAAGCTGCCCCCAAGGCAGAAGCTCAGGCTGAGAGTCGCTTAATAGATCTATGCAATACGTCGTATTGTGCTTTGTTAGACATAGCTGAGTTACACATGTATCATTAAGCGATGTTGATTTAATAGCAGCATCTACCCCTAATCGGCTAAGACGCCCATGCGTGGTGTCATACTTTAGTAAATGTAGTAAGGTATCTGCATCCGCCACATCATTGATGGCAACGATATGAACTTGCCTGCCAAGCACCTCGAATCTTTCAATCAAGGCACGCAAGATATTACGCCCTATTCGTCCAAAACCATTAATTGCGATACGCAGTGGCGGTTTTGAAATAGGACTTAAAGGTACGGACAATACATTATTAATAGACATGGTACTCAATTATATAAAAAGCATTAAAAAACTAATCGACAAAAATTAGTGCTAAACGAATACTATTATAGTCTATTTGCTCATCTAAATATTCATGGATAGGACGCAGTTTAATTCTATATTTTGTGAATGGTTGTGAATCATTAGTATCCGTACCTGAATCTGTAGACTCACTAAAGTCATTAGGATCACCCGCTGCGATGATGGCCTCAACCGCCTTACTAACTTTATCAATGATGGTGTCATCGGGTCGTAGATGCTCAAAGTTAAGACTCGGGTCTTGATGTTTTAATTTGGTCACATGATTCATGATAGTAGACTGTGCAAGGCCTCGAGATTGGGCAACCTCAGCAATGCTCAAACTTTCATCTAATAACAGTTTGGTTGCCATGAGCGTGCTGTCTGACTGATCGCTTAACTGATTACTTAGTTTGTCTTTTTGAGACTGCTTAATAGCATTCTTTCTTTTGCGTTTGTTTATCTGAACATCGTAAGCATCAATATTGGCTTTATTTAAAGATCCCCCAGATATTAAAACAAATCTATCTTGAGCTTCTTGTAACACTTCTTCATCGATCTCTTCATACTGTGACTCAGCTTCAGATGATAAGGTTTTGAACCGTGAGTCTGCACCACGTGCTAGGGGATCGAGTCGTAAGCTTAAATCATTCATCCCTAATAACTTTAAACCTTCTAAGGATTTGAGACGCGACAAAGCCACGTAGCCTTGCCCTAGCTCAAAGGTCTTTGACAGATCAATCTCGGCGGCATCGAGTGTCATACCTTGAGACTTATGAATAGTGATGGCCCAAGCTAAGGAGAGCGGGATTTGGGTATAGCTTGCCAGCACATCACCGTTCTCGTCTTCGATAACCCACTCTTCGCCTTCTGCGATTACTTTACGTCCCGTGTTTAATTTTACAACCGGATAGCGATCGGTAGATATACTAAGGGCATCATCGTCTTCAATGGTATTCGTATCTAGTGACTCATCGGTTATATCATCTTGCTCTACTTGTTCAGCATCTGTTTCAATGGCTTTGATATCCTGACTCTTTTTAGAACTTTCTTTATTCTCCTCATCATCAGTATCCTCTTTTGCTGACTTAGATTTTTTGATGGTGGTAAATCCTACGAGCTCTCCCATCGAACCATTAGAGACACCCAGCTCGTTATTATTTTTTATAAACATAACTTTTGCACCAATCTTAAGCGTCAACTCATCATTGGTACGTACAGATTTCTTTAAGGTTTCAACCAGCTTATTATCCCCATGTGCTATTGCATTATAAGTGACGCTCTCAGCGGTTAATAATGCAAGCTCTCCTTCGTTAATTTTATTCACATTAACATTATGGGTATATAGTCTTGTTCGATTGGTATCTACTTGTTGATAAAACGTATTTTGCAATGCTTCAATAGCCTCAGCCGAAACTCCGTCTTCACCTCTAATTTGATTTAAAATCTGATTCAGGGTGATGACTTCTTTGTCTTTATCTTTGCTATCTTTGTTTGTATTCTGTCTGTGTTGTTCACTTAAATAGCAAATTTTAAATTGCGCGTTTAACCATGCATCCGACATAAATGCGAACTTATCTCGGTTACTCTCCCCTCGGCTGCCTACTGGAGGCAACTGAAAAAAATCTCCTGCAACAACAACTTGAATACCTCCAAATGGCAAATCATTACTGCGCATATGCTTGAGGACTTGATCGACCAAATTAAGCTGCTTGGCGTGTAGCATTGATATCTCATCAATGATTAATACCGCCGTATCTTTAATACGGTCTTTTAATATTTTCTTACGTGCTAAGTTAGCAAGATCTCTATCACTAAGTTCATCTTTGATGCCGATACCAGACCAGCTATGAATCGTAATACCATTCATATGAGTTGCAGCAATACCTGTACTTGCCGTTGTGGCTACTGCAACTCGCCTTGCTCGCAGGTAATGAATGTATTGATTTAACGTATAAGTTTTACCGGAGCCTGCAGAGCCTGTTAAAAATACGTTTTCACCCGTTTTTAAAATGTCCAAAGCGGTTTTTTGTTTCATGTGGTAGATATCTTTATAAGAATGTTAAAAATTGGAATGTTTAAAAGTTGGAATGTTAGAAAACTGAATGTGAACCTTAAATAGATATAACAAAGCCACAACGTTATGTGTGGCTTATGAAAGCTCTACTTATAAAGCATTGATATTAAATTATGCCGTAATAAGAAAGTTAAGACTACTGACTTATTAAGACTACTGACTTATTAAGACTACTGACTTATAAGACATCATGGCAGTAGCTTTTTAAAAGACATAAAACAAGTCTTACCCTCATTATCAATACACCAATGCATCTCGTTTTGATGCGGCTGATAGTCGACATAGGCCATCATGGATGTGTTGGTTTGATCGACTTGAACCCCTGAACAATCCACTTCATTATTATCATAAAGGGTATTGATAGCGATAATAGGCAGTCCATCGTCTGTATGCTGATAAATGTATTGTCCATATGTCCATTCAGCACCACTGGTCGTCAATACAACGTTATCAGCCCCAAAGTTATAGCGCTCATAGCATGTATTATCAGCTTTTATGCGACTCGCTTCACTATTTTGAACATTATTGATAGTGCCATTTTGCGTTATAGGACTTTGTTTTAATGGAATGATACTATTCTCTAAATTCTGACTTTGAGAGTCCCTACCATTTGATCTATAAGCCTCAATATTATTAACTCCAAAGTCGTTAATATAAGAATTAGCATGGTCTGTATCCGAATCCGGTATCATTATCTCAATTGATGTGGTATGAGCGGTATCTTCTGCGTAAGACTTTGATTCTGAAGACTCTGATTCTGAAGACTCTGATTCTGATAGCAATTGAGCTTCGATAGCACTCGACTCTATAATGCCTAAAATAAGCGCTTTAAGCTCAGGATCTATAGCGTTGGCGCTGTTACTAATAGAACTATCTCTATTCTCAAGTTCATTAAACTTAGCTAGCTGCGACAACTGTTCGCTCAAAGACGACGGTTCTTCTAACTCTAACTCCCAAGTTCCCGCAATTTCAGGCAGGGTGTGTGTGGTTATAACGGCCTCTTCTACCATACCGTTAGTACCTGAAAAAGAAGATAAAATTGATGCCAATGTCACAGGTAGTAATGAAAATGAATCCATATTAAAACCATATCGATTTGTATATTTATAACTCAGAGTAAGCAATTTGAGTCATCGAAGCAAGACCAATAACGTAACTGTTGCATAAGTGATAAAATAGGATAAACAATTTGCACTGCGCTGCTATCGGCTGGTTCTTTTTAGCAGCCACAATAGTTTTCGTTCTGCTGCTTGCCTAAAGGTGACCTGTTCTTTAGGGGCATTTTTGATTAGACTATCAAATACTTTAGGCTCAATCTTAAGTTTACCGCCGTGCGCTAACAATACTTGCTTAGGCTTCAATGATTTGATTTTACGCAGTGACGCATTATACAAATCTGGAATGTATACAGGTAAAGGCGCGACAAATTTATGGTGTAATTTAATAATTAAATCAGCCGTATAAACCAGCCCTGATTCAGCATGATAAAGCGATAAATCTCTATCTGTATGTCCAGGCGTTTCTATAACCTTCCAATCCTCAAATCCGGGTACTTTATCGCCATCACAAACCGTTATATCAGGTGTTAAATAGCGCGGATACCATAAATACTTTAAAGGCTTTCCTTTGCGATTAGCAACGAAATAAGTCAACCCAATATCTATGGCGTGCGCGGATCGTCCTTGTATTCCTTTATACCACTGCGTGGTTTTGTTTGCCGTCACTATCTGACAGCCAGTTTTTCTCTTAAAGGATAGTGCCCCGCCAGCGTGGTCTGGATGCATATGGGTGACAAACACAACCTTTAGGTCAGTTACAGGCCTATTTAAAGTTTTAGTAATATAATTAAGGACGATATAAACATCTGATCGGCAACAGCCATCTAATAACAGCAGTTTAGTGTCATATACAGCAAGGTAGATGGACTGAATATGTCCTTCAAGCTCGACTACTTCTTGTAATCTCATTCAAATTCCCTTTTTATATTTATGTCTTGATATTTTAAAGCTGTTTTAATTCCTTAATTATCAGCGGTTGATCATTAAGGTTATTCATTAAAGTTAATCTTTAAACTTAATCTTTAAAAATTAGGCAGCAACTTCTATTGCTGTTAAACGCTATTATTAAATTAGATTAGGATTATATCGCAATAAACACTATTTAAGTTTTAAAAGTGCATACTCAGGTTTTAAATTCAATTGTTTAAATTTATTCAGATGAATATTTAAAATGACCTTAATAATGCTAGTATTTAAAAAATGTTATTCAGGGCATATGCCTAATTGGAACTTTTACAATTTATGGGCATATAAACGGCTATATTTACACCAAATAGTGTTTTATTTTTGATAGATATTTAAATAGCAGCGGCAAAATCATCCTAGTTTGACAAAGATAACTCTCATTTTTATCCTTATAATCCAATAAGGGACACGCCCAAGCTACAAATATCAGTAATTAAGTATGTCTATATAAGCAATGAAACAGATACGATTTTAAACTTTTTTTAAAGTGATAGACTAGGTACAATTGCATGCAACTATTTACCTATAATTTTTATTATATTTCATCAATAAACATATCAACTATATTATTACCGTATGAATCAAATATTATTTACCTACTAATTAATTTTTATAAAACCCAAAGCGAGTAATTCTTCAATGTCTGAGTCTTTTAACCTTATTACGTTAATCACCGAAGCCAGCTTATTAGTACAAATTGTAATGGGCATATTATTATTGGCTTCCATTGTATGCTGGGTTTTAATCTTTAGATTAAGTGCAAGATTAGGAATGGCTAAGCGTCAGGACCAGCAATTTGAAAGTTGGTTTTGGTCAGGTGAAGATTTGGCTAAGCTATATCAAGGCATTCAAAATTCTCCTGAAAAGCCAGGCTTGGCTAATATTTTTTATGTGGGCTTTTCAGAGTTTTTAAGAATGAATAAAAAACGCCAACCCAAAGATCATATTATAGATGGGGTTGAGCGTAAACTTCGTGTCGGGTTAGGACGCCAGCAGCAGTCATTAGAATCTGGATTATCCATATTGGCAAGTATTGGTTCTGTCTCACCATATATAGGACTCTTTGGTACGGTATGGGGCATTATGAACGCCTTTTTAGGCTTATCTATGACCGATCAAGTGAGTTTATCAGCTGTGGCACCCGGTATTGCCGAAGCTCTTATTGCGACAGCCATGGGTTTATTTGCTGCCATTCCTGCGGTATTGGCATACAACCATTTTACATCAAAAGCGGCGCGACTTTATGATAGCCGCGCCCTATTTTGTGATGAGATGACGGGTATGTTACAGCGTGAAACTCTTGAGACTGTACAGACTAACACTCGTCAAGATGAGCCAGACCATAACGATGTCAGTATTACCTCTACTCTTGATCGCTCATCGTTACTTTAAAGGAGCAAGCCTATGAAACCTAGCCCCTTTTCAAGACGTCAAGCGGAACTTAACTCAAACATGAATGTTGTTCCTTATATCGATGTCATGCTTGTACTACTGGTTATATTTATGGTGACAGCTCCAATGTTGACAACGGGTGTTAATGTTGACTTACCTAAAGCCGAAACCAAAAACGTAGGGACTGGTACGCAAATGCCTGTCATCGTATCCCTATTGTCAAATGGTGAGGTTTATATGAGTTATGAAAATGACATCGACTTACCTGTTAGTCAGACGGAGTTGATTGATACTTTAGTTCGCTTACAGCAACAAGAAGGCGGAAGTGAGCTTAAGGTCATGATCAATGCTGATCAAAACAATCAATACGGTATGATCATGCAGCTTATGGCCGATTTGCAGCAGGCAGGTGTTGAAAAGGTAGGATTACTAACAGGTAAGCCCATACCTACTACTCAAGATATACAGAATTAGCTGATAAATTTGTAACTATTAAATAAACTTATTTCATTTATATTAAGATAGTAGAGATAATAAACGTGTTAAAACGCGCACCAACGGTATATGTTCCTGTCGAACCTGATGAAAATGGGGTTACCATTCCTGCCATTTTAAGCCTTATTGTGCATGGTGCTATATTAGCTTTTATCGTACTGTCACACCGTATTCCCAAAATTGATGTTCAACCTCCGATTGAAACCAGTATTGTAAGCCCTGATCAATTGGCCGCTATGCAATCAGATATTGCTTCAAATAGAGAGGCTAAAGGTGCCCAGTTCGATAGCGAGACTCAAGAAATAAACTCGCTTGATGTCAACAATCCAAATACCGTAAGCCCATCTGTTCAAAATCAGCCAACCAAAGACACAGTTACGGATAAAATAAAACGTTCTATTTCGATATTTAGTCGCTCTGATGAGTCACCAGATGAATTGGATGAGGTTAAAGAAATACCCGATATAGACGATAGAGAAGTAACAGAGACGGTAGAACATATACGTAAACACAATAATAAGACACGAGAAGAATACCGTAAAAGAATTGAAGAGCGACTTAAAAGCTCAGATCATGTGCCGAGTCCTATCCATCCATCTACATCAACTAAATCATCCTCCTCGACTCAATCAACAAAAGTCGATAATCCTTTTTCAAAAACAACCGATACTAACAACACGCCGCCAGATTTTGATCTTGGTGATGGTGGCACACCTTTAAATAATCAAGAAACAGGTTCTACGTCAGCTGATTCTTTATATACTGAGCCTGATGGCGCTTTAAACTCTTCATATATAGATAAGGAAACTATCCGTAGAGAACTGAGAAACCTTATCAAAATTCATTGGACGCTGCCCGAAGGTAAAATAGGCAAAAAAAAAGTTAGTGTAACAATTCATGTGAATGACGAAGGTAACCTGATATCGAAGTCAGTTGACACCAGTGACAAACAATTAAAAAAATCTTTAGAGTTAGCAATTGATGATTCAGTCCCGCTTACCCCACTTGCAGACACTAAATTGCGTAAAATCAAATTAAATTTTGTTGTCGAGTAATAAGTGCTTGATTCATAAGCTTATATGGATATCACATTAGGTTTTTTCGAAGACTAATAATTTTAAGTTATCTTAATAGCTCCATACGTTGTTGTAAACCTAGCTAAGGTCTAATACGCTTAGGGCATTATCGGCGGTTTACGCCTAGTTTGGAACATAGCTTGGAAAAATTTTAGCTATCATCAGTTATAATTAAGCAATTCTAGACAGCCCTTATATAAAGTTAAAACACCAAATTATTTTAGGATAAAAAATAATGAAAAATAACCCACCTCGTCTCGTCCCATCGATAACGTTATCAACGATGATTGTTAGCTCATTGTTTGTGTCAACAAATATGCTACTGGCTGTTTCTACTGCTCATGCCGAAGACGATTATGACCTTGAGGTAACTATTTCAAAAAAAGGGCAGGCTATTCAATCCCAAGTTACCTTCGTGCCCTTTGCTGGTGATAATCAACTATCAAATGCGATATTAGATAATCTTGAAACCACTTCACTCAAAATAAATACCAATCAATTAATAGGTAGACCGCACTCTAGTAGCGAATTATCTGAATCATTACCTGCATGGCAACAACTTGGCATCCCTTATTTGGTTATAGGTAAAACAAGTAGAGACAGAGGCAATACGGTAGCTGAGTTTGAAGTCATTGACGTTATAACCGGTCGTATTATTGAAAATAAACAGACTATACGTGGAAAAGATATTGGTCAAACTGCTAATAAGGCTGCAGCACGTATTTATGAGTTAATTACGGATAATAAATCAGATTTAAACGCACGCATCGTATATGTTAAAGAAACTGGCGCAGGTAGCAATAAGGTATCCTCTTTAGTCATTACAGATGCCAAATTTGAAAACCCTCAGACCATTACTCAAGTTAGAGATGCCAGTATCTTCAAACCTGCTGTTTCACCTAATGGCCGTTACATTGCTTATTCAGTACAATTAAAGAATGATTATGCCAACTTATACCAATACGATTTACAAACTCGTCAGATTTCAAAGCTCGTTAATTTAAAGGGCAGTAACCTTAGCCCTTCTTACTCGCCTGATAGTAGTTACATTTTATTCCAAAGTACAGTAGATGGTGATGCTGATATTTACCGCGTAAGTAGTATGGGAGGGATACCTGAACGTATAATACAAATGCCGTATGATCAAGTACAGCCTAGCTATGCGCCAGATACAGATGGTCGTAGCTTTGTGTTTGCCTCTGATCATGAAAGTCCGAATCGCCCAAGTATTTATCGGTATTCGTTTTCAGGTGCGCCTACTCGAATTAGTAGAAATGGGTTGGCCACAGCGCCAAGCTACAGTCCAGATGGTTCAAAAATTGGGTATTTAAATGGCCGTAATGCTGCGGTTATGAGTAATTCAGGCAATACTATATCCAACTTTGGGCGTACAGGTATTGATGAATCGCCAAGTTTCTCACCTTCAAGTGAGCGTGTAGTTTACTCTCAAGGTCGTAATAACAGTTTAATTGTCATACGCTCACTTGACGGGGGCAAAACTATCTCTAAACAAGTGAATGGGGTTGTTCGTTCACCTACTTGGATACCGACATCTGAATAACTCATCGCTATAAAGGTTCAGTAATAGAATAGTTAAGGCATGAATCATTGCATTGATAAGAGACGACTTAAGCTAATTTTATAAAAACTTAAATAATTAAGACCGAAACTATGGCTGAATTTAGATATGTGACTTTAAGAGGTTCAAAAAGCTATTTGCTAAAACCTTCCGTATTAGTACAGTGTATATTATTAGGGACAAGCCTTATGAATATATCGGGGTGCAGTACATTTTATAATGTCGAACACCCTATTCCTGTACTGGCTCACACTGAGGTCATAAATATAAATCATTCTTAAATAGCAAAGGTATTTAGACATTATGAATATTATTCATGATTCTTAATATTTAAGTAATAATATTCATCTTTCAATTTAACCGCAATTCTTTTTAAACATTATTCTATTTAACAGCTATTCTTTTTAAACCTAGTTATGTTTAATCAAAGGCGGCTGTGTGTGTAAAATTTTCGCAAGATGCTTACCAAACAATCTGGCCGTTTCAATATCCCCTTCACATGGTGTTACCTCTGGTGCAGCATCTGCCGACTGGGTCATTAATCCCGAAAAGCTTGAGAGTCGGTTAATGTCTGTTTCTGTGTGACCGGTCGGCATGATAGGAAACCCAGCCCAATTCATACCATGTTGCATACTAAATAAACACAGTTGTTGCAATACCGCTAACTTATCACCGCTCAAACCTCCAGAATTAGCGAAGCCTGCCGCCCATTTTCCTTGCCACATACGGTGATACCAACGTTTGGAGCTACTGTCCATAAATGTTTTAAACTCTGCAGTAATACTGCCCATATACACGGCACTTCCAAAGATGATCATCTGAGCGTCATCCGCATATTCCCAATCCATGTCATCTGTATCAATACACTTAACTTCAATTTTAGCTTCATCATAAGCTGTCACGCCCATTGCAATCGCCTGTGCAACTCGGCGCGTGTGCCCATAATTACTGTGGTAAATAATAGCGATTTTAAGCGAATTAACGTCATCAGGTTTGATTTGACGCTTTTTTTTCGAGTTAAGGTCTGCGGTCATGGACGATATATCCTAACTTTGGGTGAACATATACTGAATAAGCTTAATAAAAAGCTGAACTTATTTTAGAAGACTTTAATTTAATTTTAGTTCAATTTTGCTAGGGCGCTTATTTAACCTAAGATTAATGTGGATTGCAAATTTTAACCACTACTTCAAATAGCCCACTCTTGATTTAAACGCACAATAATCATCGCCATTCTACCAGTAGACGTCTGCTGACTGTGAGTCATTCTTCGATAGGAATAGTATTTTAAATTAGAATAGCTACAGGTATAAGCTGCATTGCTGTTATTCAAATCGTGCTTGCTGTCTTCATAATTATTCTTTATATAGTTAATAGAGAAATTCAGAACACTCGGGTCATCACAACCATTTGAGTTATTGATAGAGTTAGATTTATGCTCAATAACCTCTATTCCTAATGCTTCTAATTGCAATTGTGCAAGTTTGGGCAGATTTATCCATGCTTTATTAGGGTTTTGATGAGGTTTAACAATGTGCTGTTTTATAGTCGAAGTATCGAGTTGCGAAGCTAAGCCTAGTTTCAAGTCTAGTTGAGCACAGCCACTCAGTATCTTATCCACTACTTCTGTAGAAACTTCATAGCATGATTGACTAATGCAAGCTCCTATCCAGGCGTGTATGGGTTGATGAGAATACTTAGAGGATTTTTCAAGATCATTATGGGTATCGGCTAGTAGTTTATTGAAGGTATTATAGGTTGATTTTATAATGCCGCTGGCAAGACCTTGCCAGCCTGCATGGATTGCCGCAACCTGATTACTATTTGGGTTAAACAATACTATCGGCACGCAGTCGGCAGTCATAATAGCCAAAGCTTTATGAGCATAAGCTGTGAGCTGCGCGTCTGCATTGGGTGCATTCAGTGATAAACTTTGGGTTTGAAAATCTTTTTTTGGCGGTAAGTTTTTTAAATTTTGGGGATTATTCTCATGATTAGTTTTGTTTTGAATACAGCACTTAATAACACCTGTATCTATATTGTAGACTTCATTGCTATGCGTCTGATTTAACCAATATATGCTTTCGATGTTTTGATTAGTTGTTTTGCCAGTATTACCATCCGTATTTAGATCTTGATTAACTGTTTCAGCGTTGTTTTTATCCGTAATTTCTAAATATTTATTCAAGGCGACCAAAAGATAGGCTCTATTTGCCAACACTGTTGTCGGGTCATCATTGACGTGTAGCCCTAAATTAAATTTACCAAAACTTGTATCCATATTAGTAGTGTCAGAGACATTTAAACTGTCTAATATCATCCCTGCATTCGTTTGCACCACTAACACATCCTTTGTATGTGCAATGACCTCAAAACACTTTGGGTCTATGAGTTGATTTAAGCTGTGTACGGATGGCAGGTCATCTTGGATGTCATATGTACTCAAATTGGACTGGGTACTCCCCTTTTTAGATGTCATGAGTCCTACCCCTTTATTCTTAACCAATGCACTAGTTTTGGTAGTTGAGCATAAGTTGTTTTGCTTAAGTTTTTGAGCATAAGTTTTTGAGCATAAGTTATTTAACTTCAATTTTTCAGCATCTGATATTAAGCTAATGTTAGCTAACGTAGAACAACACTCATAGAGCATATAATTTTTATATGACGATAGAACCTTAAACGAAACACTACTTGCACAAATTGTTGACTAGCTAATTGCATTACTACTCGCTTAAAACGGCACACAATTGCACAATGTCATCTGGAAGCGGTGCGGTAAGCTCTATAGTGTCACCCGTATCCGGATGATTAAAGCCAAGTTTGTACGCATGTAAGGCTTGGCGTGGAAAGTTTTGAATGGCGGCCCGCTGCTCTTTGGTTATACCTGCTCTAAGCTGCTGACGGTTACCATACACATCATCGCCTATAATAGGGTGACCAATGTGGCTTAAATGCACCCGTATTTGATGCGTACGCCCCGTTTCTAATTGCACATCCAATAACGAATAACTTTCGCCTAATGCCGTAATATTAATAATATGAGTGACGGCTGATTTTCCCGTACTGGTTACACTCATCTTTGTACGCTGGACACGGTGTCTCCCTATTGGTGCATCTATAACACGCTGGCGCGTCAAACTTGCTTCATCCCCTGCGACGACGCATTGATAGTGGCGGTAAACGCTTTTATCTTTGAGCTGATCTTGTAAGTTTAGCTGCGCCGCTTTGGTCTTGCCAATCACTAATAATCCGGACGTATTTTTATCAATACGGTGCACAAGCCCAGCTCTAGGCAAATGCGATTGATTAGGATAATGATATAACAATCCATTGACCAATGTTCCTGACCAGTTACCAGCACCTGGATGTACGACCATACCGACAGGCTTATTGATAACAATCACACTATCATCTTCATAAATAATGTCTAAGGGTATGTTCTCTGGCTGATCGTTACCATGCTGTTCTAATACGGCGTTTAAGGACAATTTATCAAAAGCTTTAACCCGGTGTTTGGATTTAACACCCAACCCATTAACCACTAGATCTCCGTTTTTAATCCATTCTTGCAGCTGCGCTCTAGAATGCGTATCAAAAATATCCGCTGAAAGCTTATCGACTCGTTGACCTGACTCTTCAATGGTCACCGTGTGTACAGCTGTAATATGTGTTTCATCACCGTTATTCGATTCGTTATCAGTATGGCTTAATTCATCATCAGTAAAACCGTCATCACTTAAGCCCTCGTCAATTGTGTCTTCATCAATTGAGTCTTCATTGCTTAAGCCCTGATCATTTGAGCTGATATTAGTACTTAAACGGCTTGAAACTACATCACTACCATCCTTACGCTCTGTGGCATTTTTGTCAAACAGGGTATGTGTTGGTGGTTGAATATCGGACGTTGAACGGGATGTTGAAGACATAGGTTTGAACCATTTAATATTGAAATAATCGCTTAGCTTAATCCGCTAAGTGTATCATGTTTAAGAGAAAATGAGGGCGTGAGACACTTGAACGATTTAAATAGCGTTTTGAATAGCTTTGTTTTTAAGTTCTGTTATAGAAGCATAGTTTTTATACATGAGTTTCTATAGATGAGTTTCTATAGATGAGTTTCTATAGATGAGTTTCTATAGATGAGTTTTTAAAGATTAGCTTTCTTACCTTAAGAGGAAGAACTTAACTTTTCTCTTCACTACGAATTATAATCCTATACCACATGATAACCATGACGTGCTAAACTAGAGCCATTCAAATTACCTTATCCTTTGACTATCATATTCTGCGGAGATATTCATGCAGCGTGCTTCAACTCTTAATACTACCACTGCATCTACTACTAAATCATCCTCTATGACTAAACTGACTTTAGCAGTCCTCACTGCGAGTATGCTTGGCCTAACGGGATGCCAAACGTTTAAAAACCTCATTGGTGATGAAGAAAATGCGGTGGCTTCTGCTGATAGATCTGCTGAGAGATATTATCAAGATGCTATTGAATCAATCGAAAAGCAGAACTATGGCAATGCAGCTGAGCAACTAAACGAGCTACGTACTTTTTATCCTACTGGCCCTTATGCAGAGCAAGCATTACTTGATTTAATGTATGCTCAATTTCAGAATAATGAGTTTGAATTGGCAGCAACCAGTGCTGAGCAGTTTATAAAACTTTATCCTCGCAATATTCAAGTCGATTATGCTTATTATGTGCGTGGTGTGTCCAACATGCATGCAAGTAGCAACACCTTTTTTAACGTCGCGCGACAAAATCCTGCTCACCGTGATACTTCATATATGCGTTTAGCATTTAGTAATTTTCAGGATTTAATTACCCGCTATCCTGAGAGTAAGTACGCGCCCGATGCCGCTCAGCGTATGACCTATATTTATAATCAACTGGCGGAGAATGAACTACACGTTGCGCGCTGGTATATTAAGCGTGAAGCTTATGTGGCCGCAGCCAACCGTGCAAGATGGGTATTTCAATACTTCCCATTGAGTGAGCAAACGCCTGAAGCAATCGCCATTTTAGCCTATAGTAATGACCAACTTGGTTTGGATGATCTTGCTCAACAATACAAAACCTTATTGCAAATTAACTATCCTGAATGGTTGACCCGTAAGGGTAAAGTTAAGCTGGATACCAATATTAAGAGCAGTTTACTCAATAAAATAAGTTTTGGTACACTTGGACGTTCTGATAATCGTGTTGAAGATGCTGCATCAGTTTCCAGCGAATATACAGGCGATACCAAACAGCAAGTTATTCGCCGTGCGGCTCAATTACAATTGCCTGAGCAAGCTACAACGCAAGCTGACTTACCTACGATACCAGCTCAGCGCCGTGGCGTCAGTGTAGGCCTTGGGCTACCTGAAGAAGCAGAAACTGTACCGCAGCCGCAACCGGCTCAGCGCCTTAGTAGCCCATCGGACATGTATCCTGATAATTCAAATACGCAGCCTGTATCAAAAGACGCTCCCAAATAGCTTTTATTTGAGCTATGATTAAAGAGCCACTTTACCTATATAAAGTGGCTTATTCTTTTAATGATATGAATTTAGGGCGTGTCCCTATTTGCAAATTAAAAAAGTTATGGTCTAAAAATGGCTATATTTTTGCCAAACTGAGTCTAATTCCTAGCTAATATGCCTATATTATCTTCGAATTTATTTGTGTTTGACAATAATCTATTTCATTTTTAGCCGCATAATCCCAATAGTGACACGTCCTAATAAATTAAATTACAATAACCTTTTGTTTATCTTTCTAAAATTGCCCTGCGAACTAAGCCAATTCCATGAGTATTCCAAATCATATTCTTGATCAGCTCAATAGCCAAGCCGACTTAGTTGGAATTATTGGTAAGCATACAACGCTCAAAAAAGCAGGTCGTGAGTTTAAGGGCAATTGCCCCTTTCATGGTGAAAAAACGCCTTCATTTTATGTCAATCCGCAAAAGAACGTGTACAACTGCTTCGGTTGCGGTGTTGGCGGTAATGCCATTAGCTTTTTAAAAGATTATGAAAATCATACGTTCATGGAGGCGGTGCGCGAATTGTCGCGCCAAACAGGTATTGAGATACCAAAGGAAGACAATCGTAAAGTACAGTACAAAAGACAAGTAAAGCAGCCTACGTACACGCAGCAAAAACCATCGCAACCTTACACTCATACAAGCAATCAGCAAACAAACAATCACCAAACAAACAATCAGCAAACTTATAGCCAGCAATCAAACGGTCATCAAACAAGCAATCCACAATCAAATCATACGCAAAGAAGGCCCGAAGCTAGACACTTTGCTTCACCTCAACATACCCCTTCCAACAATTTAGACAACAATGTAGATAACAACGTAGATAACAACGTAGATAACAATGTAGACCACGACACCAAATCACCTGTAGCCCAAACTACGACAGGTCACTCACCGAGTATTCAACATCCTGCTGACGGAAAATCATTTTCGTCATCGACAATAGATGGTACACCGCCTGCGAGTTCTAATTATGAAGACTTAGACTATGCTGATACGATGGATGTAGGTGACTATTATTATGGTTCGCCACCTGAATGGGTGGATGGTAATAATGGTTCATTTGACGGATCAAACGACACTGCATTTGTGACGTCCCAAACACCCGAATCGCAAGATGGAAATTTGTACGATTTACTGACGAGTATATGTGAGTTTTATCAAAACTGTCTACGCAACAACGCTCATGCATTGTCATATTTCAAAGAGCGCGATTTAACCAATAGCACGATAGAAGAATTTAAATTGGGTTACGCGCCTGCAGGCTGGCAACATTTAGAACACGCCTTTCCTCAAGATATAGAAGGTCTTAAGGCTTTAGGATTGGTACGTCAGTCCGATAAAGGACGCGATTATGACTTATTACGTGATCGAGTTATTTTTCCAATTAGAGATAATCAAGGCAGAATAATTGGCTTTGCAGGTCGGGCGTTAGACAACGATGTCAAACCCAAGTACATAAACTCAAGTGACTCTCCTGTGTTTCATAAACAGCATGTTCTATACGGTTATTTTGAGTCACGCCAGCACCGTGCCAATGATTGGGTGGTTGTTGAAGGCTACATGGATGTGATTGCTTTGTATCAAGCAGGCATCTATGGAGCAGTTGCATCTATGGGTACGGCGATCAATGAAAGCCAGATATCGCGTTTGCTACAGCTTAACCCAACCCTGACTTTATGTTTTGATGGTGACAGTGCTGGTCAAAAAGCCGCATGGAGAACCTTAGAGATAGCACTGCCCGTACTCAGTGACGATAAAGAATTACGCTTCTTAACCCTACCTAATGGTCATGACCCAGATACGTATATCACGCAGCATGGCGTTGTAGCTATGCGTGAGCAGATTAAGCGCGCCATGCCTTTGTCTCAATATATTTTCGCTTATTTAAGCGAGCGCTATGATTTGAGCATGGCTGAAGGTAAAGCCAAACTGATGTCTCAAGTACGCCAATTGACCAATAACCTACCTAAAGGCTCAAGCTTTAAATATCTTTTAAATAACGATATTTATCAAAAGCTTGGTGGTCGTAAAGGTCAAAAGAGCACTGCTCATGACGTTTTATTAGATTTTAATAGTGATATGACGGTCAGTCGTCAGCTCGAGCTGTGTTTGCTATTCTCACCTGATATTCTAACAGACGATCCGATTCAAAGGCTGTGGCAAGAGACTGGTGTAAGCGCAATTCAAATGCCGCCTAAGCTCAAACAAGAGATTGACAGAGGTAATATACAAAAACCTGAGCTCCCAAGTTGGCATGCCTTTGATAATAAGAACTTATTGAACTTAATAGATACGATCACTACTTTATCAACACATCTGCCCAAAGACACTAATGCGGCTGCACATTATATATTGGCCAATATTCCTACCCAGCAGCAGCATATTTTGGCAAAGCGTTGGCATCCTTTTTGGTCCAACCTTAATCAGCGTGGCGTTATTGATATTGATGAGTTGGTCGATGATTTGCTAGTACAACTGATGCTACAAGCACTCTCTAAACAAATGAGCCAAACCAAAAACATTCTTGTGACCAGTTATTTAAATCGTCAGCGGCAAACTTTAAATGCTTGGCAAAAACGTAGACAAGCAGAACAATCAGCTAAAATAGGTTAAGTCAGAATTAGTTGGGTTAAATAGACTATGTAAAATCAAAGAAACGTAGGCTTAATTAGCGATCAGACCAATCAACAATTTAGTCGCCATTTAATAACCATTTTATAAGCATTTAATAAGCATTTAATAACCCTATATCATTTAGGGCTTTAAATATTAGCTCGAAACCCCATAGTATTAGTAATGGTTCAATAGTTAACGCTATTTAGCGCGACTATGTTTGTGACTATTTTGAATAAATATAGCTATAAATAGGACGTAACACGGTGCTGTATTTTATAATATGATATAATTCAGACGCTTGACGACACCTTATTAGCCCTTATTTAATGGCTTTGATTTATGACATATTACACTATCGTCATCCCCTATACGTTCTCTTAAATGGTTTAACTTTTTAATGATTTAAATTTTTAATGATCTAATAATTATAAGACGTAACTTAATAAGCACACGCACCTTTAAACCCACATCTTCTAATGCAAGCGAGATATTATGACCGATAAGGCAGCCTCTCAATCTACCTCACAACTAGCCACCCTTATCCAGATGGGTAAAGAGCAAGGCTACTTGACCTATGCTGAGGTTAATGACCAACTTCCCGCCTCTATTACTGAAAGCGACCAAATTGAAGACATCGTCCAAATGTTGACTGACGTCGGTATCAAAATTTTTGAAACTGCGCCTGATGCTGATGATATTTTGATGAATGATGAGTCTGGCGATGATGAAATGGCCACTGATGAAGCCGCTGCTGTTCTCGCCGCTGTTGAAACAGAGCCAGGTCGTACGACTGATCCTGTGCGTATGTATATGCGTGAAATGGGTACGGTCGATTTATTGACGCGTGAAGGCGAGATTGTTATCGCTAAGCGTATTGAAGAAGGTATACGTGACGTTCAGCATGCGATGGCGTATTGGCCTGGTACTGTACAGTTTATTTTAAACGAATACGACTTAATTGAAGCTGGCGAGAAGAAGCTTTCTGACGTTATCACAGGATTCTTAGATCCTGATGAGCCAGAAGCTGCTAAAGAAGAGGAAGAAAAAGTTCCTGTTATTGCGTCTAAGTCTAAGGCAAAAGATATCGATGATGATGACATCGACGACGATGGCCAAGAAGATGAAGAGACAGATGACGATGCTGAAGAAGAAGTCGGCGGTTTAGATCCTGAGATTGTTCGCCTGCGTATTGATGAAATTCGAGAGCTGTTTAAAACTGCAAAACAAGCTTTAGAAGATTATGGCCGTGGTAGTCCGCAAGCTGAAGAGGCGTATGCACAGCTCGCTGAACGCTTTATGTTATTAAAGCTCAACAACCGTGTATCGGAAAATGTATTGGCCATTATGCACGACGTATATGACGATGTTCGCAAGCAAGAACGTCAAATCATGCGTTTGGTCATTCGCCGCGGTAAGATGCCACGTAGTGAATTTCGTAAGACTTTCCCAAGCAACGAAACCAACGTTGATTGGTTGTCAGATCGATTAAAAGGTGAGCCTAAGTTTGCTGAAAGCCTTGCTAAGGTTGTTGACGATGTGGTTGTCTTACAGCGCCGTATTCGAGACCACGAAAACAAGCTCGATATGCAAATCTCTGAGATGAAAGACGTTGCGCGCCGTATGGCAATTGGTGAAGCCAAAGCACGCCGTGCTAAAAAAGAGATGGTAGAGGCCAACTTACGTCTGGTAATTTCAATTGCTAAGAAATATACCAACCGTGGTTTACAGTTCCTTGACTTGATTCAAGAAGGTAACATTGGTTTGATGAAAGCGGTAGACAAATTTGAATATCGCCGTGGTTATAAATTCTCAACCTATGCGACGTGGTGGATTCGTCAGGCAATTACCCGCTCTATTGCGGATCAGGCGCGTACCATTCGTATCCCAGTCCACATGATTGAAACGATTAACAAAATAAACCGTGTCTCTCGTCAGTTACTTCAAGAAATGGGACGTGAACCTACTCCAGAGGAATTAGGCGAACGTTTAGAGATGGACGAAGTCAAAGTGCGTAAAGTACTGAAGATTGCCAAAGAGCCGATTTCGATGGAAACACCTATTGGTGATGATGAAGATTCGCACTTAGGCGACTTTATCGAAGATCAGACGATTTCTAGTCCTGTTGAAGATGCGACGTCTGCTGGCCTACAAGAAGCCACTCGCGACGTACTTGGCAACTTAACTGAACGCGAAGCGAAGGTGCTGCGTATGCGTTTTGGTATCGATATGCCAACCGATCACACGTTAGAGGAAGTAGGCAAACAGTTTGACGTGACGCGTGAGCGTATTCGTCAGATTGAGGCCAAAGCGCTGCGCAAACTACGTCACCCTTCTCGCTCTGAGCATTTACGTTCATTCCTTGAGAACGACTAATAAGAGCGCAACTATTTGGTTAACTATATTTTGTTACCGATAGTTCTACATATAAATCTTCAATAGACCCTAAAGAAGTTAAGCCTATGCTTAGCTTCTTTTTTATTGGTTGTATTATTGTCTGTAATGAGCCACCCCCCTACTTTACTTTTATAAAAATACCCCCATATAGGGTGTATACAGGAGAATGACACGAATAAGTGGAGCGACATCTATGTCAAATAAAAACCTAAATTTTAACGCTAATCAATATTTAACCCTTAAAACAAACCCAAATGCTAAAAAAACAGACATCCAAAACTTGCATCTTTGGGAGTTCCCTATGGATTATCCGTTAAGCATTATTGGTCATGAAGGCGAGCACGAAAACCTTAAGAACGAAGTTAAGCTGATACTTGGTACGCAGTTTCCAGATTTTGATACTGAAAGCTTGGTTGTAAAGCAGTCTAGTACTGGCCGATTTACGTCAGTTCGTGCTAAATTGTATTTTACAGAAGCTGAGCAAGTGAACGCATTATATGCCGCACTTGATAAAGCAAAAACGGTTAGAACGGTAGTTTAAGCGCTATTTTAATCGTTATTTATTTTCTTAATAGCGTTTATAAACATTCTAATACGTAAACCGTTACTAACACCCATACCAAGACACAGAAATCGAAACAGAAAAGAGCAGTTTTATACTGCTCTTTTTTTATGTCTATCTATTTATGCCTATCTATTTTTCTCTATAGTCATAGTAATCTAAAGTGGTGACAAGGCAACCGAGTTCAAGTACTAATATAGTAGGCTTAACGAGGCTAACACCGTAACTGTTTAGCAGCTCGCTGACTAGATAACTTATATACCCTATTAATCCCCCTACCTTCTATGTACTTTTTTATAAATAATTAAATAATCAAAAAATTATAGAGATTTTATAACCTCAATAATCTAATTACTCAAAATTTATGTGTGATGACCTTACGTTCACAAAACGCAATAAAAAAAATTTAAACCTAAAAAAGATTTGAATTTTTTCTTGACATATTACGTAAACGTTACAGATTCAGCGGTTCAAGAATGACAACTAAAAATGGTACTTTTTATTACCTTGCTTTTGCAGGTATTGAACCTCAATTTTGCGATTTGTCAATATGGTAAGAATACTTTTTTTCCTTTATATTGTGTCTATAACTTAAAAGCCACCCTATATATAGTGTTTGTAGTTTTCTATAAAAATACAAACAACTTAGTTTATTTATATACTTACTAGCGTTTAATGTAGGTTTAACAGCTTTTATCAATGTTAAAAAATTGCACAGAATACGATTCATGCTCGTTATAAAAACGACATAAAATCAAAAGACAAACCCTACACTGACCAACGCTTTTTACATTCACTGGAGATCGTAATGACACATATTGACAACATCAAGGTTATGAAACGTGACGGACGCTTAGAACCGATCGATTTGGATAAAATCCATAAGGTAATTGAGTGGGCTGCCAATGATCTTGATGATGTGTCAGTGTCACAAGTTGAGCTTAAATCTCACATTCAGTTTTACGATGGTATTAAAACCAAAGATATTCATGAAACCATCATCAAAGCGGCCGCCGATTTAATCAGTGAAGACACGCCAGATTACCAATATCTTGCTGCACGTTTAGCGATTTTCCATTTACGTAAAATTGCCTACAACCAGTTTGAGCCGCCGCATCTTTATGATCACGTCAGCAAATTAACTGAAGCGGGCAAATACGACGAGCATATCCTACAAGATTACTCCAAAGAAGAGTTCGATGAATTAAATGACTACATCGACCATTGGCGTGATATGAACCTTGCTTATGCTGCGGCTGAACAGATGGCAGGCAAATACCTAGTACAAGACCGAGTAACTAAAACCGTTTACGAGAGCCCGCAGTTCTTATATATCTTAGTCGGTATGTGTTTGTTTGCAGGTTATGACAAGCAGTACGGCAAAGCAGAGCGTTTAAATTACGTGAAGCGCTTTTATGATGCTGCCTCACAGTTTAAGATATCATTACCTACCCCTATCATGGCGGGCGTACGCACCCCTTCGCGTCAGTTTAGTTCATGCGTGCTTATTGAATGCGGCGACAGCTTAGACTCTATCAATGCCACTACCAGCGCTATTGTGCGTTATGTGTCGCAGCGTGCCGGCATCGGTATCAATGCAGGTAATATTCGAGCGCTTGGCAGTCCTATTCGTGGCGGCGAAGCACAGCATACCGGCTGCATTCCGTTTTACAAACTGTTCCAAACCGCAGTCAAATGCTGCTCGCAGGGCGGAGTACGTGGCGGCGCGGCGACTTTATTCTACCCACTATGGCATTTAGAAGTAGAATCCTTATTGGTGCTTAAGAACAACCGCGGGGTTGAAGACAATCGTGTGCGTCAAATGGACTACGGCGTGCAAATCAATAAAACGTTATACACCCGTCTTATCAAAGGACAAGACATCGCATTATTTTCACCTTCTGATGTACCTGGCTTATACGAAGCATTTTTTGCAGATCAAGATGAGTTCGAAGCGCTATATACGAAGTATGAGCAAGACGACAGCATTCGTAAGCGTCACGTGCCAGCAGCAGATCTCTTTAGCCTCATGATGCAAGAGCGTGCCAGTACAGGGCGTATCTACATCCAAAACGTTGACCACTGTAACACCCACAGCCCGTTTGATGCCAGCGTTGCGCCCATCCGCCAGTCCAACTTATGTATGGAAATTGCACTACCCACTAAGCCCCTGGATAATATCAACGATGAAAACGGTGAAATTGCCCTATGTACCCTATCCGCAGTGAACTTGGGTGAAGTTAATAATCTTAACGACATCGAAGAGCCTGCTGAGCTTATCGTGCGAGCGCTTGACGCCCTACTCGACTATCAAGACTATCCTGTTAAAGCTGCTGAAAATGGTAGTATGCGCCGCCGCACGCTAGGCGTGGGCGTGATTAATTATGCGTATTACCTTGCTAAAAACGGGACTAAGTACTCGGATGGTTCCGCTCTCGGCTTAACGCACCAAACTTTTGAGGCGTTACAGTACTATTTACTTAAAGCGTCAAATAAGCTTGCCCAAGAGCAAGGCGCTTGCCCAGCGTTTAACGAGACCACCTACTCGCAAGGCAAACTGCCCATCGACACCTACAAAAAGGATCTTGATGAAGTCTGCAATGAGCCGCTACAGCTTGATTGGGAAACCTTACGTTCTGAGATTACCGAGCATGGCTTACGTAACTCGACCCTTACGGCGCTTATGCCATCAGAGACTTCAAGTCAGATTGCCAACGCCACCAACGGCATCGAGCCGCCACGTGGCTTGGTATCGGTCAAAGCCTCAAAAGACGGCATCTTAAAGCAGGTTGTGCCTGATATCTTAAACTTAAAAGGTCAGTACGAGCTGTTATGGCAAATGCCCAACAATGACGGCTACTTAAAGCTTGTTGCCATTATGCAGAAGTTTATTGACCAAAGTATTTCTGCCAATACTAACTATGACCCTACCCATTATGAAGGCCAGCGTGTGCCCATGAAAGTGCTACTCAAGGACTTATTGACCGCTTATAAGCTCGGCGTCAAAACCCTGTATTACCACAACACCCGAGACGGCGCGAACGATGCCCAAGCCGATATGGATGATGGTTGTGAAGGCGGGGCTTGTAAGCTTTAAGCGAACAAGATGAGCCTCAGCATCTAAGCTCTTTAATAATTGAGAAATATGCGAGGCATGGGCAGTCTATCTTTAATGGCTATGTCCGTGCCTCGTCCCTCGGCGGGTAACGGTATTATTGTAAATGCTAGAGTTTCGCCTAAGTTTAGAATTATTATAAGTAGTAAATTGCGACTTCCGCTTTTAGTTAGCGGGCGGTGGGACACAGTGCTTAAAAGCACCATAGCGTTCCTGTTATCTCGATAACACTCTTGTGCAAGGCACTGTATGCCCCACAAACTACTAAGCTACCGCTTTAATCGAGTCTAAACTGCTCTTTAAAACAAGATTATGCATTAATAATTTAAGTTTATGATGGATAAGATATGTCATTTAAAAAGAACGCAATTAATGAGTTCAAAGACTCACCTATTATAGTAATTTGTACATTTGGAGCATTATTACTTGGTATTTTTACGCTTATTTCAAGCTTAGGAAGTGGTCTCAATATCAATCAGATTAAAGAAACTCAAAATGTAGACATATACTTTAACTTGAACAATTTATTTCTATGTATAGTGTCTTATATCTTAATCTCAATTCCAATTATTTCTATACTACGTGTAGTATCTAAATACTATCCTATTCAAACATCAATACTATCAATTCCTATAGCAGTATTAATTAACTTTATAAGTTATATTATTGTTCACATATCTCCTCCCATAATATTTAATAGTGAACAACAACCACTTATTTCAAACTTAGTATTTTGGTCAACAACAGTAATATTTCTAGCTTTTTGCGGCTTACCTGTCTACCGTAATATATTTATTGCTCCTGATAAAACTGAAGATTCTGAAAACACAAACTATATGCATCTTCTTACATTCAATATTTTCATTTTTTTAATACTAGTGTTTTTTTGGGTAAAACTGGTAGGGTTTGGACAGAATATGATGATAAATACATTATTGCCAATAGATTGGCATACATCTGTACAGATTACTGAAAAATGATGAATATGCAGCTATTCCCATTACCTCAAATATGCATATTATAATTCAAGCAAGCGTAGGCTGGGCATTTTGCCCAGCTTTTAGATATATGTAATATTTTAATATCAGCCCAGCCCATATAGCTTATAAGAGAATTACTTAAAGTGGATTACCAAGCGTAACCCACAAATTACATATATAAAACATCGATGGGTTATGATTTTTCCACACCTCTACCATTCTTAAAAAATCTACTCCACCCTACTTTAAAAATCCACTTATTCATCAAAATCGCCTATCAACTTACTACCTTCCCTATCATTATCATACCTACCCGCATTCACTTCACGTAGAAATATTGAATACAGTCAATCAGTCCTTAATGGATATAACGCTATGAAACCCACGCAATAAGCAAAACGCTATACTTTGAATACATCCTACCGTAAAAATCCAATATTAAGGATAATCAGCCACGCTAATAGACATCTAAAGAATTGCTATCAATATTAAAGCCTTATTTATATGAGGCTTAAGATATAGGTACGGCGACTCTTACAGTAAGCTCAAGATTATATAAATATCATCGTGCCATTGTCTAGGTGTTCAATTATTTATACCGCTACGCGACTACATATATATTATACTGTGATTGAATCAACCATCTAATTATGAAAACTGTCTTAACAACGATTTTGTAAAACTCACAAACAATAATCGAGAATCCTTATGAAATTTGTACCAGCTCTATTAGCCATTGGCTTTTTATCTTTATCCTCATATAGCATCGCCAAACCAACAGAGCACACACAACCGAACCAGATAAGTACTTTAAACGTGTTAGCCACAGATACGTCAGTAGGCATCATCGATAAATCGCCACGAGCAATTGATTTCTTTATCTATGAAAATTCAATCGTCTATCCCGAAGACTATATGGGCTATTCAATGAATTATAAAGCCCCTGCTAATACTTGGGCAGACGTTTATGTTTATCCTGTACCTAAGGATCTAGCAGACCGTGCACATGCGGATATTGTTGGCATCATGACAGGCAGTACAATTGGCGATATTGAAGAAGCTGAAAAAAGAGGAATGTATCAAGACTTTAGTATATTTAACCCGAAATTAGTCGAGCTGGATGGTGGTATTCAAGCGCAAGTATATGGTAACTTTAAAATAAATAACACGCCGGCAGTCACCGCAATTTATTTGACTGAAAAAGAAGGTAAGATTTTTAAAATTCGTATCACTCAGCTTGATACCACTTTTGATGCCAGTATCGGCTCACTTTGGAATAATTTTGCCCATCGTATGTTTGATTTTCTAATTGATCATCATGAAGAAGCTTAGGAATGTTGTTGAATCAAGCAAGGTTTCTAATGAGTAGGTTTATTTTTAGCAAGCGTATGGTGGGCATATTACTAATCTATTAATTACAATCAATTCTAAGCTTTAAACTCACCTAATATAACGAATAATAGAGTTCTGTAGGGTAAGTTAACCAAGCCTAAACCGCCTATCAGTCAGCTATTCTAAATCTCAAATCAAACGCTTTATTAATTGATTATTCTTATTTTAACTGTCTAGCAATAAAAACTTCTCAAAGTCATTTTTAATTAAAAACTACCGATGGTACTATGCCAGTAACCATCCAAGATGGCACTGCATAAAAAATATATAACCAAAAGGACAGCCCATAATGAACTCAAACAAACCAGTAAGCATCGCTCTAATCATAGGCAGCTTACGTATAGAATCTGTCAATCGTAAATTTGCCGAATATATGGTGTCCCAGATGCCAGAGCATGTGACAGTAACAGAATGTCGTATCGATGATTTACCACATTATAATGAAGATATTGATAGAGATACTCCGCCTGAGAGCTACACCCGTATTCGGCAACAAGTAGAAAATGCGGATGCGTTATTGATTGTGAGTCCTGAATATAACCGTAGTATTCCAGGTGGGCTTAAAAATGCTTTGGATGTGCTTTCACGGCCGTTCAAAGCCAGCGCACTGTCGGGCAAGAAAACAGCCTTTGTCACCGCCTCACCCAGCAGTTATGGGGGTAGAAGCTGTGGGTTTGATCTTCGTAAAACGATGCTTCCCTTTGCAGCACCCGTACTGTTATCTCCAGAGATATATCTAAGCAATGCTTATGACGCGCTTGACGATGATGGCAACTTTACCAGTGAGCGCACCCAGAAATATTTAAATAAGTTTGTAGACGCCTTTGCTGACTTCGCTTCCTAGTAACTTAATGCGCATAATAGTCAATAACTGATGACACGATGCGCTGTTAACCAGAAATGGTTAACTGCTTTGTACGTTATAAGCTATACAGATCCTAGTTAGGCGTAGCCCGTAGGATAGCAAAGCACAATCTGTTCATCAGTACTTATCAGTCAGCGCTTATCTATCAGTATTTATCTATAAGCTCATACCAACCTGCGCATATAAATTACAACCCACTCAAACTCAAAAACGTACTATGATCGGGTGACGTATATGCTGCACCATTTCCTAAACGTAGTCACACTATATCTAGCCCCATACCTTTTCAAAGCTTGATATACTTGCCCATTAACGAGACCATGCCATGTGGTAAAATGACTACATGGCTGCTTGAGCGATAATTTGAGACCCCTTTTATGGATATCACCCTGTCCCTAGACATCATCGTACTGCTAGCTGTAGTGGCAGGGCTGGCTGGATTTATTGATGCCATTGCAGGCGGTGGTGGTCTGTTAACCATACCTGCCTTATTACTCGCAAATATACCCCCTGTACTGGCACTGGGTACCAATAAATTACAAGCGGCATCGGGGGCATTTGCTGCCACGATGACCATGATAAGAAAAAAGGTGGTCAATCCACGTGACATCAAGTTGGCTATTCTAGGCGCTTTTATTGGCTCTGTGATTGGTACAATTGCGGTGCAACTGTCATCCCCGGCACTACTTGAAAAACTTATTCCATTTTTGATAGCCGCTATCGGCATTTATACCTTATTTGCCCCAAACTTAGGGGAAGTAGATGCCGAACCTCGCATCTCTGAGTCTGCATGGCAAAAGGTTGTCACACCGCTTATTGGCTTTTATGATGGCTATATCGGGCCCGGTACAGGTATGTTCTTTGCGCTTGGCAATGTGGCCTTACGTGGTCGTCAGATTATTAGTGCTACTGGCATTGCTAAATTACTAAATTTATCGACAAACATTGCCTCGCTCATTTTTTTTATTTTGGGCGGTAATGTACTGTGGAAAGTGGGACTAGCGATGATGGTTGGGCAGACTATTGGGGCATATGTTGGCTCGCATATGGTAGTGAAAGGTGGCAGTAAGCTCATACGTCCTGTCATTGTGTTGGTATGTTTAGCTATGGTCAGTAAATACGTCTATTCCTCTTGGTTTTGAGTTAATTAAGCCTAGCTTGCACAATTGCATTTATCCAGTTAGTCTAGGTAAAGAGCTTTTATAAAGCAATTTGATATATTTAATAGATGATAAATGATTATAAGAAATATTATTAAAGATTTCGTAAACGCATATATAGTCATAATCAACGTTAATGACTCTGATTACTTGCTAAAAACAAAAATCAGTCTTTAAAAAGCTTGGACATCAATTCTCTATATCGTCTTTATATTTGGAACCATTTCATGGACGACTACTTGGTTAGACATTGACTTTGTCTTAATTGAAGTCATGCTAGAAGCTTTAGCCATCGCGTACATTACAATAAGCGCTATTAAACAAGATAGCTACTATATCAAGCGTAGTGTGGGTGTAAAGTAAACCCACGTATTAAATACCGTTCAGTGTGGGTTTGCCACAATACCATAAAATGCACGAGGCTACGGCTAATCAAATATCAACGCCCTTGCAGAAATAGCTAACCCAATACCAAAACTATTTATATTAAATTGGAAATGTTACTATTGCCAGGCTAAGCAGAACCCACCGCAATCAGACCCCATGGCTCACTTTTGCACACAACGCATTCTAATTGACTCTATGATAGTAGCATCGGAGGTGCGGTTTAGCCCTGATAGTAGCGGTTATCCTACTGGGTTGGGCGAGTTGCGGTGTCTAGGTTTTGAGAGAGTGTCGAGGCAACAGCAATCACTCAAACCGTAATCACCGCCTCGCCCAGCTTAGTAGATAATAGCGGATAGCAGGATTAGCTCTAGCAACGTTAACAAAAAAAAGAGCCCTTAGGCTCTTTTTCAGTTTTGAATTAATTCGATTTTTTTAAGCTATTTAAGTCGCTACAACAGCGGAGACAGTCCAAATACAGAGGGGAATACAGCAATAAGCATCAACACAAACACCTGAATTCCGATAAAGGGTAGCACCCCTTTATATATTTGTGTTGTCTGAACCTCTGGCGGTGCGACGCCTTTGAGATAGAACAGCGAGAAGCCAAATGGCGGGGTTAAAAAAGAGGTTTGCAAGTTCATTGCGATCAAGATAGCAAACCACAATGGGCTAATACCTAAAATCTCTGATACTGGTAATAAAATAGGCACGATAATATAGGCAATTTCGACGAAGTCTATAAAGAAGCCTAAGATAAAAATCGCTAGCATCGTAAGGATGATAAAGCTCCATTTACCGTCACCCGGCAAATTCAGCATAAACTGCTCTACCAGCTCCTCTCCGCCCGTATAGTTAAATACCATAGAGAATGCCGTTGCTCCAATAAGAATCGCAAACACCATTGCCGTGATTTTAACCGATTCTTGTGCCGCCTCTTTCACCATAGAGAATGAGAACTTCCTATATAGCGCACCCAAAACCATAGCACCGACACAACCAACCGCCGAAGATTCGGTCGCTGTTGCCACCCCCGAGAATATAGACCCCAGCACGAGTACAATAAGCGCAAGTGGCGGTACGATATTTTTGATGGCTTCTAAGACTAAGGCTTTTTTGTTGGTAGCGCCAAGCTCACTAGCGGGAATCGCAGGCGCAGCCCCTTTTACAAAAAAGGCTAGAATCAAGATATAAAGAATGTATAAACCCACCAGTAATAATCCAGGCCATACAGCCGCTCTGAATAAGTCGCCAACAGGTACTTGGAACACATCGCCTAAGATAATGAGTACAATAGATGGCGGAATGATTTGACCAAGGGTGCCGGACGCACAAATCGTACCGCAAGCAAGCTCTGGGCTGTATTTATGCCTAAGCATAATCGGCAGGGAGATTACCCCCATCGATACGACAGATGCGCCAACAATACCAGTAGAAGCGGCTAATAATGAGCCAACCAGTACGGTTGAGATGGCAAGACCACCCCGAATCTCACCAAACAGCTTTGCCATAGACTCTAGTAGCTTTTCGGCGAGACCTGTTTTTTGCAGTATCACGCCCATAAAAATAAACATCGGCACTGCCATTAGGATCGTATTGGTCATGATGGACATGATACGAAACGGCATAAAATCAAACATATCTATGGCAGAGGCAAAACCATCAACAAGGCTAAAGTCAGTTTCTACTAGCCCTGCAATAATCGCAAATAATAATGCGACTGCCGCAAACGTAAACGCTACAGGATAGCCCAAAAGCAGCATCACGAGTGCGGTAAAAAACATAATAATACCAATCATGACTTCACTCCTTTAGGTCCATTTTCCGCTAACTTGTTATCTTTTGACTTATGATCTTTCAAGATATTTATCTGTTTGATCAAAAACCCTATGGCAGAAATAACCAGAAACAAAAAGCTTAATGGAATGAGTGATTTGATTATCCAGCGATGGGTTAAACCGCCGGGGTCACCACTGGCTTCATTTGAGGTGTAAGACTCTATCACATAGTCTATAGAGCCAATGCCTATAATAACGGCGACGGGAATAACAAAAAGCAGTGTACCAACAATATTGATAATCGATTTTTTGGTTATACTTAAGTTGTCATAAAATACATCAACCCTTACATGAGCATCCTGTTGTAGCGTATAGGCCATACCCAGTAAGATGATAATAGAAAATAAGTGCCATTCTAGCTCTTGCAAGCCGATGCTGCCTTGGTTGAAGAAATAGCGCATCACCACGTCATAAAATACGTTTAAAATCATTAACACCAAAACTATTGAGGTTAGATTTCCTATCGCTAAACCAAAGGCGTCAAATGCTCTTTCAATTTTTTTAAGCATATATCCTTTATCCTTTTTTCTTTATTCTAATAACTCAGCTTTTAAAAAAAAACCAAAAATGCAAATTCGCATTTTTGGTGTTGTCTTGTTTACAGAGTTCTAAGTCAATAAGTCTACTGATTTTCTTTAATGTATTGATAGTCTGACAGCTTGCTCCATTCACGAGCTTTTGTTAGATATGCTTTTTGTGAGTCGATCACCTCTTTCGCAAGTGGGTTTTCTTTAGACATATCATCCACTAGACGAGTGTTAATCTTCTTAAGCTCATTAAGTACAGCAGGTGGCATGGCTTTAATTTGAACGTTAGGCGCTTCTTCTTTCATCTTATCTAAATTTACAGCGCTCATGTGGTACGTTCTAACTGACATATCATCTGCGGCAACACGAATAGACGTTTTTAAAATTTCTTGTAAATCTTTAGGCAGCTTCTCAAAAGATTTTTCATTCACAAAAAAAGCAAGCTCTGCACCAGGCTCATGCCAACCCGTATAGTAGTAAGGTGCAATCTTATGAAAGCCCATCTTGATATCCATAGAAGGCCCAACCCATTCAAGCGCATCAATCGTACCACGGTCTAATGCAGTGTATAGTTCACCACCTGGAATAGTAGTCGGCACAGCACCAGTCTCAGCTATCACTTCACCAGCCAAACCAGGTATGCGCATTTTTAGACCTTTAAAGTCGTCAACCGTGTTGATTTCTTTTTTAAACCAACCGCCCATTTGCACGCCTGTATTACCGCCTGGAAAAGGGATGATATTATGGGGTTTAAATACCTTTTGCATCAGCTCTTGACCACCGCCGTAATAGAACCAACTTTGCTGCTCAGATGAGGTCATACCAAACGGCATAGCCGTGAAGGGCACTGTAGCAATGTCTTTGCCTTTATAGTAGTAGGATGCGGTATGTCCCATGTCGTATTGACCAGACTTGACTAAATCTAAAATGCCCAGCGGCGATTTATGTTTGTTAGAGGGGTCTACTTGGATTTGTAAGCGACCATTAGACATCTCTTCAGCCATTTCTGCCATATTCTCTGAGGCTTCAATGAAAGGCGTTAGTGTTGGGCCCCAAGTAGCCGCTAATTTTAGCTTATATACTTTGTCAGGCTCAGCAGAATTGGCACTGGCAGTTTCTGTATTTTCTGAATTTGAGCCGCATGCGGTCATTAATAGCGCGGTTGTAAGAATCACTGTTATTTTGTTTAACAAGTTACTACTCCTTTTTGATAAATCTCCTTAAAATCTTTATTACAACAAAGTTACAAATGCGAAAATTTGTAACAAAGATTTACTCCTTAATCAAGTATATACAACTTTAATCTAATTCAAAACTAGTATCTAAGAAAATCTTTTAAATAATTATTTAATCGATAAAATTAGTCACTTAACTTATAAATCGCTTATATGATATCTGTTCTTAATTGACGTATAGGTGCAAATGGTTTGTTTTTAAAATACTGTCGGTTAAACTGAGAGGACTCAATATTTAATAACCTATATTTAATAGCCTATATTTAATAACCTATTTAATAATACAGATTATCTATCAGCGTTTAATTGTGTACCTATATTCATAACAACAATATTCATAACAACAATTTGGACACAACAGTTAGATAAAGTATTTAGAAAAACGGTGCTTTGAGGTACACTAGTCTATTGAGAATAAAGATGTAGATGCCTACAAAATATTAAAAACTCATATAAGTGCTGTTGTGCCAATATTACGAGAATTTGATCCTAAAAACTTCATGCATGACCAGAGCTTATCTGTCAAAACTTATAACTTTATTATTAATGCTATAGGGGATTAAGATGTTGATCCCATACCGTTCTATGTGTACTTATTATTCCATTTCTAGTTTTTAGCAAACCCTAAATATCAAAGGTTAAAAAGGTAAACCCATGACGTACTCAATCTTTTGCCAAACTAAAAATGATGCGCTTAAAGAACCAATGTTTTTTGGTCAACCTGTTAACGTAGCGCGTTATGATCAGCAAAAACATCCTATCTTTGAGCAGCTCATCGAAAAGCAGTTGTCGTTCTTTTGGCGTCCTGAAGAAGTTGATGTTTCAAAAGACCGTATCGATTATGGTAATTTATCAACTCATGAACAGCATATTTTTATCAGTAATTTAAAGTACCAAACCCTGCTCGATTCTATTCAAGGCCGTAGCCCAAACGTGGTGCTATTACCGCTTGTGTCTATTCCTGAGCTTGAAACATGGATCGAAACGTGGTCATTCTCTGAGACCATCCATTCACGTAGTTATACGCACATTATCCGTAATATTGTGAATGACCCAGGTGTGGTGTTCGACGACATTTTAGAAAATGAACACATTCTAAACCGTGCAACTGATATCGCTAAATATTATGATGAGTTGTATCAGTTATCACAGGTTTATAGCTTATTTGGTGCAGGCACGCATACGTTAAATGATGAACAAATCACGGTAGACTTACGCTTACTCAAAAAGAAATTGTATCTGTGTTTGGTTGCAGTCAATGTGCTAGAAGCCATTCGCTTTTATGTATCATTTGCCTGCTCGTTCGCCTTTGCCGAACGCAAACTGATGGAAGGTAATGCCAAAATTATCAAATTGATTGCGCGTGATGAAGCCCTACACTTAACCAGTACACAGCACATGCTAAATATTATGGCTTCGGGTAAAGATGATCCTGAAATGGCAGAAATCGCTCAAGAGTGCCATGAAGAAAGTATTGAGATATTCCGTAAAGCTGCTGAGCAAGAAAAAGATTGGGCAAGTTACTTATTTAAAGATGGGTCTATGATTGGTCTTAATAATGATATCTTATGCCAATATGTTGAATATATCACCAACCTACGTATGCAATCTGTCGGGCTACCTTCCATCTTCCCTAACTCTAAGACCAACCCTATCCCATGGATTAATACTTGGTTATCGTCTGATAATGTGCAGGTTGCACCACAAGAAACAGAGATTAGCTCTTATCTGGTTGGTCAAATTGATTCAGACCTCTCTGATAGTGATTTTGATGATTTTGAACTATAGATTCTTTGAGCTATAGACGCTTCGAACTACTTGATGTTTTTTGTGGTAGGGAATTTTAAACGGAATAAAATTTTCAAAAGATCGGATATTTTAAACAAGGGATACCTATCTTTTTTATACGATACGATACAAGTCCTATAGCATGATAATGTTATACATTTAGACATTCATAACTATATGATTTAGAGGTTGGCTTCATTTCATGGTCTAAATTTCATGGTCTAAGATTATTTCTGCTTAGGCTATTTATCTATACTCGTTTATCTTGTATCAATTTATCATTAGGTTTTTTTAATTTTATGACTTGGGTCTTCACCTCCAAAACTCGCTTTTATTTGCATGATGACGAATCTTTATTAGATGGATTATTGCGCACTGGGCACGATGTGAATTTCCAATGCCGTGAGGGGTATTGTGGTAGTTGCCGAGTGAGGATGACGGCTTCTTCACATGAAGTAACCTATGATGAGCCCCCTCTAGCCATGCTTGAAAACAATGAGATACTCACTTGTTGTTGTAATGTCAAAGGAATGATTCATCTTAAAGAAATCACTTAAATGTCTTATCTAAAACGCTTATAGTCATCTCATTTTTTTATGTAACTTAAGGTATAGGGTTCCAAACTATGACTACTCGCATATATAAATAAAAAGCCCGCTATATAGCGGGCTTAATTATACTTAGAGAACAAGACATATTGGACAAGAAATAAAGGACTTAAAATATATAACAATTAGGCTTTGCAATAATTTAATGTATCGAATACTAGGGGCTATATATAATTCATTTATGGAACTGGCGGAGACTTTTTTTAGTCAATATGCAGTGAAATTTTTGACGCTTAGTCATTCTAAGTTAGAACTATTATTTATAAACAGTCACAATATATTGGCAAAAAATAGTTCCGCCCTGTAAGGCTGATGCTAAAATCGCCCTAGACGTTGTTACATACCTAGCAAAGGTTCAATACGCTTCGAGCATTAGCGTCGGTGTGTGCCTAGTCTAGAACGATTTTAGCTATCAGCAGTCCTAATTAATCAATTCTATACAGCCCCTAATTAGGTACGTGACCATTTTCAAATAATTCAATAAGTTCTTCACGCAATTGAGCTCGCTGCTCATCGGTCAAGTCCTCACCCATATTGGGGTCATCACCCATCAATTCAGGATCATCGTGAAACCTTGGATCTATAGGCACTTGTTGATTTGGCAGCTGCTGTAGATTACTTTGGCTGGGTCGTTCAGTCAACGTGATATCAATGTTCATATTCTCTGAATTACGTAATACCTGAGTAGACAACACAGTATTTGGCTGTTTGCGTGCCACGTATTGAATTAATCGATTGGCATCAGTCATCTCTACACCATCGATGGACAAGATAATATCACCAACCTCTAAACCACTCTTAGAAGCAGGACTGCCTGGAATAATCTTTTTAACCTCAACACCAGTTGAATTATCAAGCTCAGTTGGACTACGTAGCTGCGATAAGACTTCGATACCCAACCATCCACGGCTTACCTTACCATCTTTGATGATGGCATTCATAACCTGCTCTACAAGTGCGGTAGGTATGGCAAATCCAATACCCATTGAGCCGCCAGATCGTGAGAATATAGCGGTATTAATACCTACAAGCTCACCGCGGGCATCAACTAAGGCCCCGCCTGAGTTACCCGGGTTAATAGCAGCGTCTGTTTGAATAAAGTCTTCAAAGGTGTTGATACCTAGCCCCGTTCGTCCTGTCGCAGAAATAATACCCTGCGTGACCGTTTGACCCACACCAAACGGATTACCAATAGCCAGTGCCACATCCCCTACCTTGATAGGATCTTCTCTAAACACTAAGGGTTCAAGATTATTAATATTGACCTTAATAACAGCCAGATCACTATCAGGATCTGAACCAATAACTTCAGCCACACCTTTTCGCCCATCGTTTAACGCTACCACAATTTCATCAGCTTTAGCAATTACGTGCGCGTTAGTAACGATGAAACCATCAGCAGACACAATAACACCAGAGCCCAAGTTTGTTTCAGCACCTGATTGTGGCAACTGACCATGAAACTCATAAAAACGTCTCAATATAGGATCATTCATATAAGGGTTTTGAGTCACCGTTTGGGTCGTATATATGTTTACAACAGATTGTGACGCTTGAGCTACCGCATCATGGTAAGAGCTTATAGGTTCAGGTCTATCAAAATCTCGATTTGAATCTAAAGGGATAGATGTAGTTTCGCTACGAGGAGGTTGCCAGGTATTCTGCTGGTTGGCTCTTTGCTCAACATAAATAAGAACTAAAGCCGCTATTACAGAAGCCAATAGGAGCCAAGGTAGCAATTTCCATATGACACTGTTTTTTGACGATTTGGACATGACACTCCTCAATGTAAATAATAGGCAATTAAAAATATATAGTTATAAGATCAGTTACAGTATCAAGACTAATTAAAAGAAAAGTTTCTGATTTTTCTAATATTTAGGTGAAACTCAATAAATTCAAGACAATAATTTAATTTTATAAATCATCATCAGATCAAGGTCAATTGAATAGCCTTAATCTAATACCTCACTTTCAACTTATTATAATCAAATGTAGACTGGTGCTCTTAGCCCAGCTAAATGTATCTTTTATCCAAATGTGTTGGGCTAAAGCCACAGTCTACGCAAACAGTTGATAATGAGGTATCAAATAGCTTTGTTTAAGTAGCTGTATTTAAGTAGCTGTATTTAAGTAGCTGTATTTAAATAGGACTACTTAAATGACCTGACGTATATGACCTAAGATAATTAGCCACATAATTTTAATAGCCATGTATTTATAACCATAATATTAATATGGATAGTTTACCACTACTTAAAGCCTTGCACGTCGCACATGAAGCCATAATTTAAATTATCTTGTTAAAATAATGTTACTAAATCCCATAACCTCTCCAATTAAACTCAGACTCATTAGTATGATATAACGGTATTTATAAGATAACAGTTAAAATAACGTATAAAAAAAATAAACTATGAGGTTATTTATGAGTCGTAACGAATTAACGCCTATCGAGCTTGAATCATGGTGTGACGACTATTTGAATGCTAAAGCATTTAAAGACTATTCTCCTAATGGCTTACAACTAGATGCAGGCAAGCCGATTAAGAAGATTATAACAGGGGTTAGCGCCACTCAAAACTTAATTGATGCCGCCATTGAGCACAATGCTGACGCGATATTAGTGCATCATGGATATTTTTGGAAAGGAGAACCTCAAGTATTGACGGGCATGAAGGGCAAGCGTGTCAGTAGCTTATTTCAAAACAACATATCGTTATTGGCATACCATCTGCCCTTGGATGCGCATCCCAAAGTTGGAAATAATGCAATGTTGGCAAATCAATTGGGTCTGACCTTGACTGGAGGGCTGTATCCTGAAGAAAAATATCCTGTTGGAAATATAGCAGTCTGCGAACGCACACCTGTCGAGGATTTTATAAGTAATGTCCAAGTAGTCTTGAAGCGTACTCCACTGCATATTGAGGCTGGTAATGAATATATCAGTAAAGTAGGTATTTGCACAGGCGGAGCTCAAGATATGATTGAGCAAGCGGCTTCGATGGGATGCCATTTATACATATCTGGTGAGATATCAGAGCGTACTACGCATAGTGCTCGAGAGCTGGGTATAGACTACCTAGCCTGTGGGCATCATGCTACTGAGATTGGTGGTATAAAGGCGTTAGGTGAATTAATTGCTCAAACACACGGACTTGACGTTGTTTTTGTAAATGATAAAAACCCAGCATAGTACACGAAACTGGGGAGTTTACATTATTCGTTTTTAATTTAGTATAATGCTGCGGATTGGGTGTTAATGTAACCAAATATTAATAATTAAACGCTTTATTACTATTGAAATTTGGCATAAAACACCCCATATTTATATTCATAGCAAAATTTCTGCCGAACTACTATCAGGTTAATTTTGCTTTGCAATGAACTGCCAATTTTAACAAATCATCGCATGTGCGGGGTTTGATAGATATAACTTGAGCGATTATAAACGTTTTTAATTTTAGTCCTTTAATTTAATGTCATTTTCTATAATTACATTAAAACTTAAGTAAAAATCAAAACGTTGGTTGTCATCTTATATCACATCAATCCGAATTTTATCTGTTCAACTAACTTTCAGATAAACTATAAAGACTTAACAATGCATTGTCTTAAGACTAAATGACTGTCTTTTGACTTAATTATTATCTTATTATATGGCTATGTTGTTAAATCTTTTACCCGTCTGCTAGTAACACTTTAAATTCGTTTCAAATGTTAGAACGAAAAGTTATTTTTATTTCTATAAATTTTTCGTTCTATTAAAAATGTCATTAATCATTTGCATTTTAAAACTGCTTAATAAGTAAGTTTTTAATTTTTATGCTTTCATTAATGTTGATTACGTTTGCAATGAACTAATTTATATAACGCGCTTTAGAATCTTGTATTCCTTTGAGCCCTTTAGGTTATAGCGTGTTAAGTGTTGCTCATATCTTGGCTTAGGAGACCTTAACGTAATGGTGCGTTGATCTCTACACGGTATGGATGGTTGGATAGAGGAGACATCGATGCAACGCATAACCTATTGGTCAAAACGCAAGAATAATGAGACATCAAAAACAACAAAAAAACCTATTAGACTCACTAGTAAGTTTAAAAACCTTCACCGTCTCTCAAAAATCAAACGCCTTAATTTGAATCAGATTCCAGCGAATAAAAGATTCGCTAAGACTAAGATGGTGGCACAAGTTTCAAGTATAGCGCTACTATCTCTACCCGCAAAAAGTATTACTACGTCCGTATTTAGCGGTGATGCCCTTGCTTATGATGGTGTTGTCACAAGTAAAGTACTTACGATCGCCTCTGTTAAAGGGGATAGCACCTATTTTTCTACCGATGGATTCCAACACGGTTTTGGTTATGACATTGCTCGTGCTTATGCACATGAATTGGGTGCCAACGTTGAAGTTAAAGATTATCCTACTAATGAAGATGCACTAAGAGCTGTCAATGAAGGTCTTGCTGATATGGCATTGACGACAGCCAGTACACGGCAAACAGTTAATTCAGGACTGTCTTCTATTAACATCAGTTGTGGGTTTGATCAAACTCTATCATTAAATAGTCTACATCCAAAAACCAATTGGAGCTTTCGTAATAAAGAAGATCCTTTAGCGGTTCAAGCCAGTCATTTTTTATGTTCAAGTGAACAAAAAGTTAATACTGCCAAGATTGCAGATTTTTATGATCAGAATCTTTTGAAAGATGATTATAATCGTGAGCATTTTGAAAAAACATTGAGTACTAACTTACCAAGCTACAAATCGTCTTTTAAGCAGCAAGCGAGCAACTACAACCATGATTGGGAGTTGTTGGTAGCAATGGGATATCAAGAATCTCATCTAGACGCTAATGCAGTATCGCCTACGGGAGTTAGAGGCTTGATGATGCTTACTAATAATACTGCAAAAGAGATGGGCGTATCTGACCGAGTTGACCCCTATCAAAGCATTGGTGGCGGCGCTCGTTATTTAGAACAGATGAAGTCGACTTTTGAGGATGTGCCTAATCCAGATAGATTATGGTTCGCGCTCGCATCTTATAACATGGGTCCTAATGCCGTTAAGAAGATTCAACGCAACGTTGAAGCTGCTGGTGAGAACCCAAATAGCTGGTCTAATGTATTTGCATATATGTCAGATAATGCCTCAAAGAATTCTCGCTATGTACAGTGTATGCATTATGTGACCAATATTCGCAGCTATTTAGAATCAATGAAAACCAGTACGACTTAATCTGTATTTAAAATGCATTCACCTTTAATCTTAAAAAAATGTATTTAATTAAAAATGTATTTAATTAAAAATGTATTTAATTAAAAATAGTTTAAGTTAAAATAGTTTAATTAAAAAAAAGAGAGTTCATATAATTATGAACTCTCTTTTTCACGTTTTATAGATTCTTATAAACCTAGTAAAATCTCAGTTATCAAAATGTTGCTAAAATTTGACCCAATAATAACGCTGCATCAAATTTATTAAGTAACGTTTATTTAACTGGAACTTTTAGCGTTTGACCCCGTTGTAACATGGCACTGCTACTGATGTCATTGAGTTTAGCAAGCTCAGCTGTACTTATTCCATATTTTCTCGCCAAACCTATCAAACTATCCCCCGATTTAACCTTATAAGAAGTGGTCGTCGCGGGAATATTTAATTTCTGTCCTATCTGAAGCTCAGCGTTGGTTTTCAAATTATTCGCACTCGCCAGCTGTTGCACGCTTATACCATGTTTATTAGCCAATCTTATTAAAGAATCACCAGACTTAACAGTATAATTTCCTGACCCACTGCTCACCGCACTACTTTGCTGAGTTGATGGGCGGGCGCTTGTATTAGCGTTATTGGTACTTGAAGTGCTATTTGGTACCTTTAGACGTTGTCCAATTTGTAGACCAGTGGTAGTACTTAAACTATTGGCACTGGCCAAGTTGGATACTGATACACCATATTTGTTAGCCAGTCCAATTAAAGTGTCGCCTGATTGTACTTTATAGTTTCCTGTAAAGCTCACATTCGAATTTGATGTATTAGGACGACTTGACGACTCATCTCCACTTGGCACCTTCAGTGTTTGACCTATTTGTAAGTTTGCACTACTGCTAATATTATTAGCTACAGCTAATTGAGAGACAGAAACACCAAACTTCGATGCCAAACCTATTAGCGTATCACCAGATCTAACTTTATATGAGCTAGGCGTTGCTATTGAGGTTGAAGAACCAGTTGAGCTTGCAGAACTTGAACCGGTAGTATTTTGACCACGCTGTATGCTGCCATTTTTAGCAGGAATAGTCAGTTTGGCACCTCTTAACAACTGAGATGTGGTTGATAAGTCATTTGCTGATGCAAGATCACTCAACGATACGTTAAATTTGTTTGCAAGCGCAATTAAAGTATCGCCAGACTTAACGGTGTAACTTATTTCTTTATCCTCTAAAGCGCGATTGACTTGATCTTGGCTTGAAGGAAGTTTAATACGTTGGCCACGTTGAAGCTGTTTATTATTCGAAAAACCGTTAATTTGTGCTATTAGCGTATGAGACACCCCAAGCTTATTTGCGATACCTATTAAAGTTTCGCCAGACTTAACTTGATACGTTGTGGTTTGTCCATTATAGGCAGATGCCGCATTATTAGATGACGAATTATCAGTTGTTTGAGATTGGTTACGAGCTGCAGGTACAACTAAGCGCTGTCCTACTAAAAGCTGTTCAGTAGGACTTAAATCATTCATAGCGGCCAGTACGGATACAGTGACGTCGTAACGATTAGCCAACCCAATTAGACTTTCACCTCGCTTAACAGTGTATCGCTCAGTCTGTCCTTTGTATGCTGGGGTGTTTTGAGAATCACTCGTATCGCTAGATTTAACTTTACCAGGTATAAGCCATAATTTTTGACCAGCACGAAGTTGCGCGTTTGTAGATAAATTATTATATTTCGCCAGTCTTGAAACACTTAACCCTACTCGATTGGCGGTACCAATCAACGTGTCACCAGGACGCACTGTATAAGTATTTGGCTGAGCAGTTGGTTCAGATACAGCAGAGTTAGAATTAGTAGTGGATGAGCTTAATGGCTCAATTGAATTGGCACCATAAAGGTACAGTTTGGTACCAGTAAGCAGCGTTGAATTAGGGTTAATCTGATTCCAATCGGCTATATCGCGCCAATTCAAGCCCGCACGAGCCGCAATATTACCTAATGTGTCGCCGCGCTGAACCGTATAAACCGTACGCTGTCCACTTGGCTTAGGTGGTGCCGTCTGTTGTTGGTTCTGCGGCGTATCAAACTTAAGCTTCTTACCTTCTCCGCGTGCTTCTAAGATAGATTGCTGAGTTTGAATAGCTTCAAGTTTAATATTACCATCAACGGGACTTACCACTTCACCCACATTTGGAGACTGCTGACGAATTTGTTGGGATATAAATTGCTTCTCTTCTGCCGTTAATTGCGGTTCTTGAATGATCGTATCGTTTTTAGTTAACGTTGCAGAAGTAGTGGGAAGCGTATTTGTTTTAGCCAGTTCAGCTTCAACTCTTTGTTTTTCAGCCGCGCTTATAGGAGGCTCTGAGGGCGTTAAAGCGGTTGTTATTGGTACAATATATTGAGCGTTTTGAACTGGCGCGCGTGCTGTACTAGCAAACTCTGCCAATCCATCTGAAGAGGTTACCATACTCTCATATTGTTCATCAGGTATGCTATATGGATTGCTAGCATTGTAAATACCACTACCACTTAAGTTACTAATTTTTGAGTCTACAAGTATATTAACTTGGTTAGGTATAATAACCCGGTTAGGTCCTGCAATGTCCACTCGCCCGTTAGTTAATGACGGGTTTAAAGCCTTTAGTTCGTCATAGCTTACGCCTGTCAGTCCAGATATTTCGTTCAAACTAACGCCATAATTAACTGGTACACTTCTAAAATGCCGACGATTAGCAATAGCTGGTAGATAGATGTTGTACTGATTTGTGTCTTTAACTATTTGAGCTACCGCCATAAATCTGGGTACATAGTGCATGGTCTCTGTCGGTAGAGACAACGACCAAAAATCAGTCGGCAAGCCTCTTGAACGGTTATAATCAATGGCTTTTTGAACACGGCCAGGGCCTGCATTATAAGAGGCTAAAGCCAGCTCCCAACTTCCAAACTGATTATGTAATGAGGTCAAGAAATCATAAGCGGCACGTGTTGATTCAATAACATCCCGTCGACCATCATAGGATGGCGTTTGCGTAAGACCGTATATACGGCCAGTACTTGGAATGAACTGCCACAATCCTGCTGCTGCTGCATTACTGGTACCTGTTGGATCATAAGAGCTTTCAATGACAGGTAGTAGAGCCAGTTCAGTAGGAATATTACGGCGCTCTGCTTCACGTACGGTGTGGTACAAATAGCGGCTAGCACGGGCAGTGAGTCGATTGATATACTCTTGGCGGGTAATAAACCAATTCTTTTGAGCATCTATTCGCTGCTGCTGGGTGTAACCATATTGACCTTGATTCATACGAAATCCAGCTCGCATACGGTCCCACAAATTACCATATTGCTGAATAGCTAACTTATCATCTTCCACCATTTTCATATCAGTGGCTTCTAAAAGGTTTTCAAGTTCGTCCAAACTATCATCATCCAACAACGCATTACTGTAACCACTGCCCGCTGGTACACTTGAAACGGCTGGATTTTGAGCGACAGGCACGGTATTTACGCCAGTTGTGCTTGTACTAGTACAACCAACAATTAATAGTGAACTAATGGCTATTGCTAATGGTAATTTGCAAAATTGAAGCGTATGTTGTCTAAAGTTCATGATAAAAATGACCCAATATATTCAGTTGCTTAGTGGTTAATATGGCGAAGGTAATGTAAATTTAAATCTGTTTAAGATACCCAAGAATCACTAAAATCTGATTCAGTATCTTAATTTAATAAAGCTATATTCTAATAAAGCTTTTAAAATCTTATACATCTTTAATAAATTAGCATCATTTGTAAAACTTGAATCAATCTACTAGAGTGTGTCTTAAATTAGATTATTTAGCTAAAATTGAGATAGGTTTTATTGTTAAACTACGATAATTTAGCAGATAATATGGCTATATTAGCTAGAAATTAGACACAGTTTAGCTTAAATTAAACCGTTCTTTTTCCATAAATTTTAAAAAACTTCAACTAAGACACGCCCAAGTTTAATCAATGGTAACTTGAGCGACTGCTCTTAGTAACACCGCATTATTAGCATCAGACTTCAATGTAGCTCTTGAATTAGTAGTTAACTTAGTTTGACGACCATTCTTGTTCCAAGATTCAGTGGTTCTAACATTTGCTTTGGCCTGATCACCACTTATAACTATATTTGAAATCGTAATATCATAGTTATAGTTACTTGATTCAGACCAACTGTCTTGAAGTAGTTTTAAATAAGCCGACTTATCTAGACTGGTGGTCTTACCTCGGCGTGATAATGAAATTAAGGCATCATCATCCACTAGTCTAGATACTTGATTAATGTTCTGGCTATTAGCTGCTTGTTTCATTAATAGTGCGTAGTTTTGAATGCTTTGTTCTGTTATAGCAGCATTAGCAGTTACTGAAGCTATTGAGCTTACAACTGCGATAGTCAATGGCATAATATAGGGTTTGATTATATGATTCGAATTAAATATATGCATGAAAAGTTTTCCTTAATTTCGATAAATTAAGTCATTTGATAAGTAGAGACATCCCTTGCATAGTTGATTGATAACTCTAAATATATAAATCCCAAATAACTTTATTATTCTACAATTTTTATTCTACTATAGTTAGATTGTATCCATGCAAACTAACTATTAATGGCGTGTAATTTATAGTCACTGAATATCAGTTACTTAACTTAAGTGATAACATTTGAACGTTAAATAGACCTTAACCTGTTTACATCGGATCATCGTTCACATTATTGGTTTGGCTGCTATTATTATGAGCTCTATTATTATGAGCACCGTCATGAGTGTTGTCATCTTCAACAGACATTCCCAATCGTACTGAACGGCGCTGCATCATTTGGCGGGCTAGAGCCTGCATGTCCTCTACTCTATCGACCTCATCGACAATCTCAAGCCCAAGCAAAGTTTCTAACACATCTTCTAACGTTACCAGACCTTTTACCTCACCATACTCACCAACGGTAACTGCAATATGAATACGGCTTTTTAGCATCAAATCTAATAAATCGAATAGCTTCATTTTAGAGAAGACGAATGTAATCTCACGTCTATAGCTCTCTAAAGGCTTGTCCATATGGTTATTGGCTTTTGCTAATAAGATGTCGGACTTTAATACGAAGCCTGTGACTTTGTCCAAATCTTCATCATAAATTGGCAATCTTGAAAACATCAATTTGGGTCTATTGGCCAATAGTTCGGCAACCGTTATACCTTGCTCAAAAGCATGCATGACCGAGCGCGGTGTCATAATATCTTCAACTTTAATAGCGCCAAACGCTAATAAGTTGCGAATAATACGCGACTCTAAAGGATCAATTTGACCAGATTGTTCCCCAACACTTGCTAGTGCTGCAAATTCGTTTCTACTAAACGTATGCGCTTTTTTACCACGAGTAAGTAATTTAGTAATTTTTTCAGATATCCAAATAAGAGGATAGAGAATAAATATAATAGCTTTAACAAAATATGCAACCGGTGTAGATAGCGTACGCCAATAAACGGTACCCATTGTTTTAGGTATAATTTCAGAACCAATTAATATAATTAAAGTCATAACTGCTGAGAACACACCAAACCATTCACTACCAAAAACGATAGTAGCCTGAGCACCAGCACCCAATGAACCAACAGTATGCGCCACTGTATTTAATGTCAAAATAGCAGCAATAGATTGATCGATATTATCTATTTTAACTTTTTTAAGTAAAGCAGATTTTTTTGGATCTTCTTCGGCAATTGAAGCCACATAAGAGGGTGTCATCGTTAGTAACGTAGCTTCTGATACTGAACAGATGAAGGAGACAACGACTGATAGGAATATAAACCCTACCAGCATAGCCACATGAAAACCATAAGAGGAGGTTTGTACTGCTGCTTCAGAAGACCCACCAGCGGCATAAGCCATAAGTGGGAGTACGAGACACACAGTGAAAAGAATAATTAAAAACCGAGTAGAAAACGCAGTTACAACGGATCGAGCTTTCAAGTCAACACCTAATATAATTTATCAAATAAAAGAATGTCTACAGAATAGCATTAAAACTCTAAATATCACATCCATTTATCGTTAACACCTTCACGAAGTGCTTTACCAGGTTTGAAATGAGGGATGGCTTTAGCAGGTACCATTACCGTTTCACCAGTTTTAGGATTACGTCCTTGTCTGGCTTCGCGGTGATGTAAACAAAATGTACCAAACCCCCTAACCTCTATTCGGCTGTCTTCAATTAGATATTGTGATAATAAATCTAATATTTCACGCACTGCATCCTCAACTTCTGAGTCTTCAATATAATCACAGCGGCCTGCGACATCTTGAATTAAATCTGATTTGTTAATAATATCTGTCATATCCATTTGACCCTTGATGATAATGAATTATAAGTTAAAACTATAAGTCCTTTTAGTTTAACAAGATAGAAATATGATTTAGTTCTCAAAAGTTATGAGATAATGGATTATTAAAAGCTACAGGTTATTAAATAGCTATTGTTCATATTTTCTAACTTATAGTGTATTAAATCATAAGTTTGTCGTAGTGTGAAATAATTATTTACATTTATTTAGAATTTCAATTTTGACATAAAAAAAAGCAGCCCTTAGGCTACTTTTTTCATTAATTTAGATTATGAGACTAATATAACAAGCTTGTGCTAGATATAAATCTAAGATAATAAATAATAAAATATCTATTAATTATTAATCCTCTTGCATTTGCTCTTTTATCAAGTCACCAATTGTTTTTGGTTGTGCTTCTGGAGCCGCAGTTTGAGTGCTACCAAGCTCTTTAATAGCTTGACGCTCATCTGCTTCATCTTTAGCTTTGATAGATAAGCTGATGCTACGTGATTTGCGATCAACGCTAATGATTTTAGATTCAACAGAATCACCTTCATTGAGATGCTTAGTTGCATCTTCAACTTTATCACGCTGTATCTCTGATGCGCGTAAGTAGCCTTCAACTTCATCAGCTAACGTAATAGTAGCGCCTTTAGCATCTACTTCTTTAACGGTTCCTGTAACGATCGAACCACGGTCATTAGCAACTAAATACTCGTTGAATGGATCAGAGCTTAATTGCTTGATACCAAGGCTGATACGGTTGGCTTCAGCATCAACTGAAAGAACCATCGCTTCAACAGTATCGCCTTTGTTGTAGTTACGAATCGCTTCTTCGCCAGTTTCGTTCCATGAGATATCAGATAAGTGTACTAGGCCATCAATACCACCATCTAAACCGATAAAGATACCGAAGTCAGTGATAGACTTGATCGTACCGGTAAGTTTATCACCACGATCAAATTTCTTATCAAATTCTTCCCAAGGATTAGGTAGGGTTTGTTTGATACCTAAGCTAATACGGCGACGTTCTTCATCTATTTCAAGGATCATAACGTCGATTTCGTCACCAATCTGTACAACTTTTGATGGGTGAATATTCTTATTCGTGTGATCCATTTCTGAAACGTGGACCAAACCTTCGATACCGTCAGAAATCTCAGCAAAACAACCATAATCGGTTAGATTAGTAACGCGTGCTTTAACAATGCTACCTACTGGGTAAGTACCGCCAACGTTATCCCAAGGATCTGTACCTAATTGCTTAAGGCCTAAGCTGACACGATTGCGCTCGCGGTCAAATTTAAGAACTTTAACTTTAAGGTCTTGACCTACTTCAACAACTTCTGAAGGGTGCTTAATACGGCGCCATGCCATATCTGTAATGTGTAGTAGACCATCGATACCACCTAAGTCTACGAATGCACCGTAGTCAGTTAGGTTTTTAACGATGCCTTCAACTTCGATACCTTCTTCAAGCTTATTAAGTAGCTCTTCACGCTCTGCTGAATTTTCAGCTTCCATAACCGCTTTACGGCTAACCACAACGTTGTTACGTTTTTGATCTAATTTAATAATTTTGAATTCAAGCTCTTTGCCTTCAAGATGTGTCGTATCACGGATAGGACGCACATCAACTAAAGAACCTGGTAAGAAAGCGCGTACTGATCCAACATCTACAGTGAAACCGCCTTTTACTTTGCTTGAGATAATACCTTTAACGATTTCGTCATTTTCAAATAATTTCTCAAGTGCATTCCATGTCTCAACACGTTTAGCTTTTTCACGTGATAGTAGGGTTTGACCCATACCGTTATCAACAGCTTCAACAACAACATCAACGCTATCGCCCACTGCTACTTCAAGCTCGCCATTGTCGTCTAAAAACTCTTCACGAGCAACAACACCTTCAGACTTCAAGCCAGTGTCAACTGTTATCCAATCGCTATCGATTGCAACAACAGAACCGCTGATTACTGAGCCACGCTCAATATCAAGACCCTGCTCTCCAAGACTCGCTTCAAATAGTTCAGCAAATGATTCCATTATGATTACCTTAATATAGCCGTATCCTGTCCAGCACAGTACGGTTCAAGTTAATGAGAGTAAAAGATAGAAGCTGGTTTTACTCTTTTACTCTCATTTAATAAAAAAATTATTTTAAAGGGTATTCTTTTAAAATTTAATACTCAAAATAAGTATTTATTGCTAAAATGAATAGCAATTAGGCACTAAAACTAATACCTTTTTGCTGACAAAATCTCTTAACTGTTTCAAATACTTCATCTGCACTCATTGATGAGCTATCTATTAATAACGCATCATCTGCAGGTTTAGAGGGCGCTATGGATCTAGTTTCATCACGCTCATCTCTATCTTTAATACTTGTCAAAATGGCATTATAATCTGCTTTCTGACCTGATTGTTGTAACTGGGTTACGCGTCGTTCAGCACGCGCTTTTGCACTTGCTGTTAAATACACTTTGGCGTCAGCATTCGGGAAAACAACTGTCCCCATATCGCGACCATCCGCAATTAATCCTGATTGATTGACCATATTTTTTTGTAGCTGTAATAATGATTCTCTTACTTTAGGCAATACCGCAACCCTTGAAGCATAGCTTCCAACGAATTCGTTTCGTATCTCGCCTGCTACGTTTTTACCATCGACAACGATATCGACCTCACCTGTCAAACTAGGCTGAAATTGTATGTCCAGTTTTTGAGTTAGCTTAGCAATGTCATTTTCATCTTTGGCATCTAATTCGGTATTAGTCAATAAGCCTGCTTCAAATGCCTTTAATCCTACTATTCTATATAGCGCACCTGAGTCTAATAGACGATAATTAAGAGCCTGCGCTAATTTGAGACAGACTGTGCCCTTGCCAGCACCACTAGGCCCGTCTATCGTTATAACAGGAAAACTCATATTATACTCTATAAAATATTGAACGATATCCTACTGATAAGCCGTCGTTTAAATAATTTAAATTCGTTAAGTTCAAGAAAAAGTAAGCAAAAAATCCGGCGAACACAAAATAGTGCGAGATTATAACAAATATCGCACCACACCTCTAGGTAATTTTAACGTTTCGTAAACAAAAATTTATCGGATGATTAATGTAGCCTTATTATCAAAATAACAAGGTACAAACCCATCATTAATTTTAATTGAACTTAGCTTTTTGGTTAGTCATATTTATCGAACTAACTTGATTAAGCATTATTTTTTTAATTGAGCATTTTTTCTTTTGGCTTTAAAAAAGGACTTTAAAATTTGCTGACTATTACTTTGTAACAACCCTGAATGTGCAATAATGTTGTGATTATAAAAATCCATGTTAATTAAATTTAACTGACTACCGATCATCCCCGCTCTTGGCTCATTAGTTGCAAATACTACTCTATGCAATCGTGCATGAATTAACGCGCCTAAACACATAGTACAAGGCTCCAAAGTCACGTATAACGTAGTGTCTATCGGCAATCTATAGTTTTGTAAGTTGATACAAACTTCGCGTAATGCCACTATTTCAGCATGTGCAGTCGGATCACAGCTCATAATAGGCTGATTAAACCCTTCACCGATAACTTCACCTTGATGCACTAATACCGCCCCTACTGGCACTTCATCTTTATTCGCACCTTGTCGTGCTAAATCTAATGCGCGTCGCATAAAATTCACATCATCTAGGGACCAGTATTTAGCATCTATCAAATAGCTAGTTATAGATAAACTATCTACATCACGGCTTTTATTAGCATAAGTTATATAAGAGTTTATGAGGTTTAGCTGCTCCATAATTTTACACGTTATGAAATCATTATAAGGTTAAAACAACATTTATATGATAGATGGCAAACTATTGGGGCAATTGCCATTCAATTGGGGCTTTACCATGCTGTATAAGGTAATCATTGGCTTTTGAAAAAGGTTTACTACCAAAAAAACCACCTCTATTCGCTGCCAACGGTGAAGGATGAACGGCAGTAAGAATCAAATGCTTGTCCGTATCTATAAATTTGCCCTTATCTTTAGCTTTGCTACCCCACAATATAAATACAGTATTGGAGGTATAATTATTAATGACATCAATTACTGCATCGGTAAACTGCTCCCACCCCATACCTTGATGGCTTCCAGCATTACCTTCTTGTACAGTCAATGATGTGTTTAATAATAATACGCCCTGTTTGGCCCAATGCGTTAAGTCACCGTGCCGCGGCGTAACAGTACCAATATCATCTGCCATTTCTTTAACTATATTACGTAAAGATGGCGGCATAGGAATTCTCTTAGGTACTGAAAATGACAACCCCATGGCCTGACCTGGCCCATGATAAGGGTCTTGTCCGAGGATAACCACTTTAACATCTGATAATGGGGTCAAATTAAAGGCGTTAAACATGAGGCCTGCTCTAGGATAGATAGGGGTATCGGACTGATATTCTTCTTTCAAAAAATCGCGTAGATTATCCATATTCTGAGAGGTTAGCTCTTCTTTAAGCGCTTGTTTCCAATCTTCTGGCATCTGTACTTTTTCTAATATGGCTTGTTTTTGTTCTTCGGTCTTGCTCATATCCAGTTCCGTTTGCATATGACCTCCGTCTTAAAGTTGATCGTTAAATAATTTGATTTAATTGTATAACATCCTATTGAATATCAGCCACTTTGGTTAACATAAAATAAAAAAGGCCAACCCTTAAGGTTAGCCCTTGTTAAATTTATTATAAAAAGTTTAGAAAAGTAATTGCTGAAACTTTAATAAAATCGTGTATTAACTGATAAGGTTAGAATATAGTCAAAGAAGTCTGAAATGGTTAAAGGACAATCGAGTGCAAATACTACTATAGTAAGGCGAGCAAGGTTAACATCGTAACCGTTTAGTTTTCGCTAACTTTACCTTTAAACTTCGGCGTATTCCACACCACGTTGACCATGCTTCTCGACTACCGTCAATAATATACGGCTGCCTTCAGCTGCAGCTTTACTGCCAACATCAAGAGACTTTTCAAATATTTCATCGATTAAGGTGACGTGTACAGCACCACCATCGGCTAAGTCGCCGAATAAAACCATATTTGCAAGCGGCTTTTTAACTTCGTTTTGAATCAGTCGTTGCATAGGACGCGCACCCATTAAGCGATCGTATCCTTTTTCAGCCAAATAATCTCTGACAGCATCGTCAATTTCAAGTACCACTTGTTTGTCATCAAGTTGCGCCTGTAATTCAACAAGGAATTTATCCACAACAGAAACAACAATCGATGGATCAAGAGGATTGAATTGGATAATAGCATCTAAACGGTTACGGAACTCTGGCGTAAATACCCGATTTAGCGCTTCGGTATTATCTCTACTATGATCTTGTTTCGTAAAGCCCATAGACGCTCGGCTAATGTTCTCTGCACCGACGTTAGTGGTCATAATCAAGATAACTTGTTTGAAACTTGCCACACGTCCATTATTATCAGTTAGCGTACCATGATCCATGACTTGTAATAATAGATTGAATACATCTGGATGAGCCTTTTCAATTTCATCGAGTAACAGTACACAATGTGGATGCTGATTGATTTTCTCAGTCAGTAGACCGCCTTGATCAAATCCAACATAACCTGGAGGCGCGCCGATTAATCGAGAAGCAGTATGAGCTTCCATATACTCTGACATATCAAAACGAATTAATTCAACCCCCATTAGATTAGCCAACTGTTTAGAGACCTCGGTTTTACCGACCCCAGTAGGACCTGCAAACATAAATGAACCAATAGGTTTGTTCGCATCTTTCAAGCCAGCACGAGACAACTTGATGGCATCAGATAAGGTGTTGATTGCTTCGCTTTGACCGAATACTAAACGGTTCAAATCACGCTCTAAGTGCTGCATCAATGATTTGTCATCATTAGATACAGATTTTGGCGGTATACGAGCAAGTTTCGATATGATTGCTTCAATATCATCTACATCAATGATTGTAACTGGCTTGCTTTCATCGGTAGAAGATCGTAATTCATCGTCATCATCATCAAGCTCTGACTCTAGATCACTATCTAGTTCTGTATCAAGATCTGACTCAATCTCTAAAGTCTCATCTTCAATAACAGCATCAATTCTTGATTCGACCTCGATTGCCAGATCAGACTCTGAAGTCACATCGGTATCAGGCTCTTCATCAACTATATTGAAATCAGTATTATTAATGTCATCAATCAGCTGATCTTCATCATCAACCTGCTCGGCATCAGGCGTTATGCCTAAACGTTTATAAGCACCCGCTTCATCGATAACGTCGATGGCCTTATCGGGTAAAAAGCGTTCATGAATATGTTTAGCAGATAAATTAACGGCGCTAACAAGTGCTGCATCAGTATACTCAACGTTATGAAACTCTTCATAGCGCGGTTTTAAACCTCGAAGAATATCGATACTGTCATCAATGCTAGGTTCGTTCACATCAATCTTTTGGAATCGACGCGATAACGCATGATCTTTTTCAAATACTTGACGGTATTCAGTAAAGGTAGTTGAACCAATACATCTAAGCTCACCGTTTGCTAAGGCAGGCTTAATCAAATTAGACACATCCATGTTACTACTCATAGATGAGCCTGCGCCTATTATCATATGAATCTCATCGATAAATAAGATGGCATTTGGCTTCTCTTTCAAAGCTTCAAGTAGCGCTTTCATTCTTTTTTCAAAATCACCGCGATACTTAGTACCAGCTATAAGCGAACCAATATCTAAACTATAGATAACACAGCCTTGCAGCGGCTTAGGCGCTTTATTATTAATAATTAACCACGCTAAGCCTTCAGCAATAGAGGTTTTACCCACGCCTGGATCACCCACTAATAGAGGGTTATTTTTGCGGCGGCGGCATAAGACTTGAGCAGTGCGCTCAATTTCACTACTGCGACCTATTAATGGGTCAGTTTTGCCTTCAGCGGCGCGCTTATTTAGATTTTGAGCAAACTCTGTCAGCGGATCTTTTTTAGCACGGCCAGCTTTTGCCTCTGCACTATCACCCTCTGTTTGACTTGAAGGGGTTTCCTCTCCATCAGCACCATGAGATAGATACTGAGTCAGCTCTAATCGGCTCACACCCTGCTTTTTAAGCAAGTACACAGCGTACGTGTCGTGCTCAGAAAACATGGATACGAGAATGTCTGAACCTTGAACTAATCTTCCTGATCCAATCGACTGTACATGGAAAATAGCACGCTGCAATATACGATCGAAGCTTTGCGTAGCTTCAGGGGTTTGCTCTACGTCAGGATCAAGGGTAGGCGTATGTTTTTCAATATAAGCTTCAAGATCTGTACGTAAAGTGGTAATGTCAGCACCACATGATTTTAAAGTGGTGACAGCATCATTATTTTCAAGCAATGCTAAAAGTAGATGTTCAACGGTAAGATATTCATGAGATTTCTGTCGCGCCAATGTCATGGCTAATCGTAATGATACTTCTAAATGACGACTTAACATATATTTATCCTGATAATACTTTTTATTTTAAATGGGCAATGTCAGTTTGAATAAAAATGTAGTGTGTAACTTTACTATAGCAAGTTCAGAGGATTAAGGGGTAAAAAAAGAAGGGTTTTTCCACATTTCCAATTCAGAATGACAGAATTGCCAGATGTTCTAATTGAGTTTCTTTATAAATATGGTCAATCGTAAGGAATATCAAGTATATATATGAATTAGTTTATATATTTAATGAAGGTATTTTAACTACTTTATCAAACACTTAAATATTTAGAGTTCGATAAGCGTGCAGACAGTATGAATAAGATGGGGTTTGAAATGGATGAGATATAAATATCTGATGAATATCTAGCCGTCTTGATGGGGTTCTATTTGAGTCAATAAAGGATAGCCTTCATTACGAGCGGTTTGATTTACTTTTTTTGCTTTTGTTTCAGCAATATCTTTTGGATATATGCCTGCAATACCTCTGCCGTTGTGATGAATGCTTAACATAATTTCAACAGCACTATCAATATTGTGTTTAAATTCAGATTGTAATACATACACTACAAATTCCATAGGGGTATAGTCGTCATTGTACATAACCACTGCAAACATTGGTGGTTCAACAACTTCTGGATCTGCCACCATGACTTCTACTTCACTATCACCTTCTGTTTCATCCATAAGTTTAGATGGCTTATCTGTCTTAGGATGTTCAATAGGCTTAGTAGATGGATGGTGCCAATCTAATAAAATGTCGTAAGGTCTGGAAGAATAAATTTCTTTTTTAATCATAATTTTATTTTTGGGGTTCAGTATAAATTTTGGAGACGCATTTAAGGACTATTTAGCGATTATTATTAAAAAATAAAGTAGCTTCTTTCTAGGGTCTGTTGAGCATTCTAATATTAGGACTGCTGATATACTCAGCGAACTTATAAATAGTCACGGTGTTAACCTCGTTAAGCCTACCCTAGTAGTACTTGTACTCGGTTGCCTTGTGACTATTTTAAATTTCTTTGACTATAGCTTAAAATTAATTATCGCAAAGTAGCTATCCAAAGTTGATTATTTCAAAAAAGCTATCACGAAGTAGCTTTTGCAAATAACTATCACAAAGTAATTAGCATTTTTTAATTTTCACTCTCATCCATAGTCACAGGTCTTTTATCAGTTTCTGGAATATCTGCCAATGAGATAGGTAACTTTTCGACTGGCTTATCAAGCTCCCAATCGTAAATTTGTTCAACATCTTGGCCGTTTGCACTAAGCTCGAGTTTAGCTTGCTTAGGTTTAAACCCAGTTGGCATGATAAAGCGTCCTCGAATTCTAGATATCCCTTTAATGTCATAATATTTGGGTTCTATGGGGACCTCAACCAAGTTATCTTCGTCTAATAGAGTTAATTTGGGTGTTAAGCGGTGTTCATCATTATCTCGAGCAAGCATTGCAATATCAAAGCGATATTCAAAGGCGTTCTCTGGTAACGGGGCTATTTTGGCACCTACTACCTTCAAATCCAAACCGCCTTTTTGAGATATTTCGTTAGAGAATACGGAGATGACCTGTTCAAGCTGAAGATTTGATAATTCTAAATCATCCACCTTACTGCGTAATTGTTCTAAATTATTAAGGCTGATATCACGTTCTTGTTCAAGAGAGTCGATGTTCTTTCTTAAACTTTCAACTTCTGATTTTAATGAGTCAACTTCTTCACTACTAAACTCGATATTAGTACTGTTATGTTTAATAGCCTGCTGCGATGATTTATAACCCTGGTTATAACCAAATTTATGTCCAAAGGCTATGGCAACAATACCCGTTATCAGTACAGCACTAACAAACATGACCAGTATCAACGGGTTTTTTAAACTCGTTGACACGCTTTTATCAGGTCTATGATTTGGATTGCTGATTTCGGATGACATGTTATAAGCTCGTCTCTTGTAACTCGGCGTTAGATTTATGCGTTAGCCATATGGCTCTCAAAACTTCAATTTTTGATTAAACGGCTGATCATTATACCTAACTATTTACTTAATAACTAACACCAGACTTAGATTAATATAAGCGTATTTAATAAAGCTACAAATACAAATTATTAATAATTCATATTTTTATAACAATAATTCGTATTCAGATTTATGGCACGACAGGCACATGATTTAAACCTAAAGATTCATCAAAATCAAACATAACGTTCATACATTGAATTGCCTGACCTGCAGCACCCTTAACTAGGTTGTCTTGCACAACAAATATAGTGGCGACTTGGTTGTCATTGTCTTGATGAACTGCGATTCTCAGCTTATTACTCGCTCTTACACTTCGGGTATCTGGATATTCTCCGGCAGGTAAAACATCGACAAACTGCTCACCTTTATAGGCGTGTTCAAATATTTGCTGTAAGTCGCATTGCATGCCATCTTTGGTTAATTCCAAATGTAGGGTAGAGAACATGCCTCGAATCATAGGCACCAGATGCGGCAAGAAACGTACTTTATGATCAAACTTACTTTGCAGTAGCACATTTACGCCCTGCACAATTTCAGGTAAATGACGATGACCTGTCACCCCGTAAGCTTTAAAATTATCAGTCGTCTCAGCGTAGTTCAAATCAAGTTTGGCTTGTCTACCTGCACCTGATACGCCAGACTTAGCATCAATTATGATTCTTTGTTCTATGATTTTATTACCGCATTCATTTTGATACTCGATAATAGGCTTTAAACCAAGGATAGCGGTGGTAGGATAGCAACCGGGATTACCGACAATATTTGCAGATTTTATAGCAGCACGATTTATCTCAGGCAGCCCATACGCAGCTTGTTTTAGTAGATCTGGGCAGGCATGATCATGTTTATACCATCGCTCAAATTCTTCTAGCGATTCCAGCCTAAAGTCGGCAGCGAGATCAATTACTTTGACACCCGCATTTACTAAGTCTTGAGCTTGATGCATTGCGACGCCGTGCGGGGTGGCAAAAAATACCACGTCACATTGAGTCAACGACTTTAAAGTATCTTCCCCTAAATCGCTATACACAAGATCACTAAAACCGCGCAAACTCGGAAAAATACTTGCGACTGGTTTGCCAGCTTCAGAACGTGACGTCAGCCACTTTATGTTTACTTTTGGATGCGAAGATAATAGCCTGATAAGCTCGACTCCGGTATATCCTGTTCCGCCGACAATTGCTACTTCTAACATGATTTACCCCAAATTATTTATGACTTTAGTCTATCCGTTTACAGCCCTATTAGCGAACAACTATTAAGTATGATTTTCTAACACGGTTTTTTATCATGATTTTTAACATGGTTTTTAACATGGTTTTTAACATGGTTTTTAACATGGTTTTTAACATGGTTTTTATCATAGTTGCTAAACGGTTCATTAAATCCTAAAGCTTATAATCATGTACAGCATCTACAAATACTTTAGCATGATCAGGATTAACCCACTGGGTAATACCATGACCTAGATTTGCAACATAACCAGTTTTCTCACTATTGGCATAAGCGTCGTCCAACATTAGCTTCACCGACTGTTGTATGGTCGAAGGTGATCCATAAAGGGTTGCTGGATCTAAATTACCTTGTACTGCTTTACTCTTTTGGATTTTCTTGTATTTTTTAGTGAGTGCTTTTTGTTCCTCAGTAAGAATGGCGCGCGCTCTATCAAGTGGCATTGTCCAATCTAGACCTAAACAGTCAGCTTCACTATCGGCTTGCACATCTAACCACAAGCCCCCGCCTTTGGTAAATAATACCACAGGGATATCAGGATGACGCTTTTTAAGCTCTGAAACGACTCTTTTATTATAGTTGTGTGAAAATTCCACAAACTGACGGTGTGCTAAAGCGCCGCCCCAGCTATCAAACAATTGCACAAGCTGAGCACCAGCATTTATTTGAGCATCTAAATAATCAATTATACACTCTGTTGTGTGCGATAGAATCTGATGTAAAAATTCAGGCTGACTGTATAACAACCCTTTTGTATGACGATAATCTTTAGAACTGCCGCCTTCAATCATATAGGTGGCTAGAGTCCAAGCACTACCCGAGAATCCAAATAAGGGCACTTTACCATTAAGCTCTTTGCGGATGCTAGTGACGGCATCCATGACGTAGCCTAATGAATCTTTAGCATCAAAGGCTTCAAGTTGTTTAAAGTCTTCTTCAGTACGCAACGTTCTCTTGAATTTAGGACCTTCACCCGTTTCAAAGTACAAGCCCAAACCCATTGCGTCAGGAATGGTTAATATATCACTAAATAGTATCGCTGCGTCTAGATCGAACCGTCTTAGCGGCTGCATGGTGACTTCAGTGGCACGCGCCGTATCTTTACATAAGCTTAAAAAATCACCCGCTTCAGCTCTGGTTGCTTTATATTCAGGTAAATAACGACCTGCTTGACGCATCATCCACACAGGGGTTACGTCAATCTGTTCAAATTTCAGCGCCCTTAACAATCTATCATTTTTTAGAGGGGCAAATTCATGTGAATCATTGTAAGAATTATTAGAAGAGTTATTACTAGTCATAGTTCTCTCTTTAAATCATTTAAGTTATTAGCGTCGTTAAAACTTTTAAAATAAAAGCGGTTAAATAAAAAGATAAATATTTAATTAAAACGGCTGTTTTGTTTATTTATTTATTCATTTATATATTCATTTATTTATAATAGCCATATCATCACGATGGATCATCACCACACGATCTTCAGCATTACCTAAAATCTTATCAAAATCTTGTGTTTTTTCTCGTGCCACGCGTCTTGCTTCTTTAGCGGAAAAATTTACTTGACCAACAGCAACACGTTCGTTAGTTTCATGATTCACAACAGCGACCACATCACCTTTTTCAAAATCACCTTGAATGTCAACCACGCCCACGGGCAGTAAGCTTTTTCCTTGAACACAAATAGCATGGACAGCGCCAGAATCGATGAACAAGGTACCTGACATACGTAAATGCGCGGCCAACCACTGCTTACGCGCAATGATTTTATCTTTTTGATTGGTACTGAGTAACGTTCCTACAGGCTCGCCATAAGCAACTCGGCTAATGACGTTTTCAATAGCGCCATTGGCAATAACGGTCGGACAACCCCCCATAGCTGCAAGACGACCTGCACGTATCTTAGTCAGCATGCCACCGCTGCCTAATTTACCGCCTTCACCTGCTATATCAAACAAATAATCTGCCATCGCTCGCTCTTGACGTATCATTTTTGCATCGGGATTGTCACGGGGGTTATCTGTATATACCCCTTCTTGATCTGTTAGAATAATATATAAATCAGCGTTTACCATCGCAGCTGACATAGCGCCTAGGGTATCATTATCACCAAATTTTATCTCATCAACGGTTATGGTATCGTTTTCATTAATTACTGGTAAGACACGCCACGACAATAGCTTACCCAATGTATTGGCAGTATTAAGATAACGTTCACGGTTAGAGAGGTCATCATGAGTAAGTAGTATTTGGGCGCTATGAACACCGCTTTGTATCAAAGCTGACGACCATGTTTCAATCAAACCCATCTGTCCAATGGCAGCACAAGCTTGCAGGGCATCAAGTCTTTTGGGGCGCTCCTCCAACCCCATTCTCACAACCCCTTCTGCGATTGCACCTGAGGACACTAATATGACCTCTTTACCTTCATTATGCAGTTTGGCTATTTGACTGGCCCATTCGTAAATAGCTGTTCTATCAAGACCTTTGCCATTATTGGTAAGTAATGATGAGCCTATCTTGACGATGACACGTTGTAAATTGAAAGAACGGTCTTTAATAGCAAACCGTTCATCACCATCCTGAGTTGGCATTGAAATGACACTTTGATTGCTTGATTGATCATACATATGATTTTCTACCACTGGATTTGGTTTACCGTTTAATAATTAGACCTAGGTTAAAATAAATTAATTATAGGTAGTTTTTAGTAAAAAGGTAATAATTGAACCGTACTTATCTTATTAAACCGTACTTATTTACTAAGGCACATAGATGACTTCAACACCATCGTCATCATCATCGTCAAATTCTAATGCGGCTTCACGCTGGGCTCGTCGTGCGGCGCGGTAAGCTTCTCTTTGCTCTTCAGTATTTAAGCGAACCTCTTCTTCTAAACGCTCAAACCTTTCTTTCTGAGCTTCAGCGAATAAAGGATCTTCCTCTTCGCGCTCTTTTTCAAGTTCAATCTCATTCATAAGATGATATTTGACGGCATCAACTCCTTCACCAGTTAAGGTTGAAGTTCTAAATACAGCGCCCGTCCATCCAAGCTCCGCTACGATATGCAGACACAGCTCGTTAAGCTCTGCTTCATCAGGAACTTGATCTATCTTATTAAGAATAAGAATTTGCGGTAGTTTTGACAACTCAGATGAAAAACGTTCGAGTTCATTTAAAATAACTCGTCCATTTTCTACGGGATCACTACCATCTATCGGCTTAATATCAATAATATGCAGTAAGCGGCGTGTACGCGCAACATGCTTCAAGAATCTTATACCAAGCCCTGCACCTTCTGAAGCACCTTCGATAAGACCGGGTATGTCCGCCATAACAAAGGAACGATGGACACCCACATCAACCACACCTAAATTAGGAACTAGGGTTGTAAACGGATAGTCAGCAACTTTAGGTTTAGCCGAAGATACTTGGCGAATAAAAGTTGATTTTCCAGCATTTGGCAATCCAATCAAGCCCACATCTGCCACAACTTTTAACTCAAATTTTAGCTGTTTTAACTCACCTTCAAATCCAGAGGTAGCTTTTCGCGGTGCCTGATTTGTAGAGCTTTTAAAGTGAGTATTCCCTAAGCCGCCATCACCACCCTTTGCAATTAATAACTTTTGATCAATCTCAGTTAAGTCACCAATTACTTCACCCGTTTCAGTGTCGATCACGGTTGTACCCACGGGAACACGCAAATATATATCGTCCGCACCCTTTCCAGAACAGTTTTTACTCTGACCATTTTGGCCGCGTCCAGCATCATAACGGCGGGTATAACGATAATCTACCAAGGTGTTGGTGTTGTCATCAGCGATGACAAACACATCACCCCCTTTACCACCATCACCGCCATCGGGCCCACCCCGCGGAACATATTTCTCACGTCGAAAACTCACAATACCATTACCACCATCCCCTGCCTTGACAGTAACTACTGCTTCATCGATAAATCGCATTAATATTGCTCCATACTTATAATGTATTGCTTAGAATTATTTTAGGGTCAATAAACCTTAATAATCCAGTGTATTTAATAGTTAAAATGATTGCGCGCTAACTTAAATGTTTTTAAGAAACAATTGAATAATTATTAGAATAATAGCTTCAGCCCTGATTGTGCTAAATAATATGTACTAATATCATTACATCTAATGTGATCTTAATAATTTTTAAATTAACCCTGTCTATATAAAAGTAATACCCGACAACCTTAGAGATTATCGGGTATTTATTCAACTGACTTATTATAACCTAAATAACATTAAAGGATTGTAGGATCAATCGTCTAATATTTTGAGGCATTTAATTGGACTTAACCATAATTGGTCTTAAACGTTTAATAATAAATTAGAGCCTAATAAACTAAGCTGAAATATTTGTATAATGAATGCCCGCCATTTGCGAAGCTACTCTTAACACTTGAGTACTATAACCAACTTCGTTGTCATACCAGACATATACAGTGGCATGATTATCAGTAACGATGGTAGCTTCGGCATCAAAAATACCTACCTGTTTAGTCCCTACAAAATCAGTGGATACGGCTTCTGTAGAATCAGAATAGGCAATTTGAGACTGCCAAGTATCGCTATCAGAAACTAATTTGAAAAACTCATTAAATGCTTCTGCGCTTTCAGGCGCTTTTTCAAGGTTCAAATTCAAAATAGCCAAACTTACATTTGGTGTGGGTACACGTATTGCATTGCCAGTTAATTTACCATTTAACTCCGGGAGCGCTTTACCAACCGCTTTGGCAGCGCCAGTACTTGTTATTACCATATTTAAGACCGCACTACGACCACGGCGATCTGACTTATGATAATTATCAATCAAGTTTTGATCATTAGTAAACGCGTGGATCGTTTCAACATGGCCATTTTCGATACCAAATTCATCATGAATGACTTTCAATGATGGGGTAATGGCATTAGTCGTGCAACTGGCAGCGCTCACAATAGTATCTTCACCAATAGTATTATTGTTTACACCATAAACAACATTCTTGATATCACCCTGAGCCGGTGCAGTAAGTAATACTTTTTTAACCCCTTTGGCTTTTAAATGCTTACCTAAGCCGTCTTCATCTTTCCAAATACCGGTATTATCAATTACTATGGCATCATTAATACCATATTCGGTGTAATCAATCTCACTTGGATCATTAGCATAGATAACTTGTACAAATCGGCCATTAACTATAATGCCTTGGTTTTCTTCATCGACAACGACTGAACCTGCAAAAGTTCCATGTACAGAATCACGTTCTAGCAGTGACGCACGTTTTGCAATATCACCATCTTTACCAGGGCGCACGACAAAGGCTCTTAACTGAAGCCCTTTATCACTGGCTGACTGTTCAAGTAATAAGCGCGTAAGAATACGTCCAATACGACCAAAACCATATAATACAACGTCAGATGCAGTGCTGTTTGGCTTTTGAGAAGTGTCTGCTTTTTTTAAAGCATCGTTGGCTGATGTATTATTTTTGACCAACTGTCCTGCATCTATAATAGCTGTAGAGATATCTTTATTATCAGCGACTTTTTTAACAGTTGACAAGATATCGTTGATATCAAGCGCCACACCATTATTTCGTGTTGCTGTTTGCTGAACCTTTGTTAGTACATCCGCTGTGGACAATCCATTGATTGCTTCACCAAATAGGTTTACTTTTATATCTCTATTGATATATAGATCATATAGTATGCTCACAAGATCATGTGCTTGATTGTTCTGATTTTGGTATTTAGCTAAGTGATTTTGATGTAATTCGCGGTGCTTATTAGCATTACTCACAATAGTCATCCTTTGATAAGATAAAAGAAGTTTAGATGTTTATATACGGTCAACAGTATACAGTCAGCAGGTTTACTGTCGACTTTACTAATGGACAATTATCAATAGCTTGTATCAGCTATCTAATAGGGAAGTTTATAGATGTTAGTTTATAAAATGAGATTTTAAATCATATCCACTTTATAAGCTAGGGTCTATTGCACAAACGAAACAGTAACCCTAATCGATATAAAAAATTAAGATAAAAAAAACGCTCAAATCTGCTGACTTAAGCGTATGTAATATAAATACTGAATAGTAAAACTTAAGGATTATGTATAGTCATTTTAAGCTTATTGGTATTGTAACCTTGACGTTGTGCACTTTCTACATAACGGTTGTAAGTCGTGGTTGACATATCAGGCGTGCGTGAAAGTAACCATAAGAATTTGTTATCTGGTGTACCAACTAACGCATTTTGATACTCATCATCTAATTCTAATACCCAATAATCCGCTTTTCCTACCGGAACCCAGCGCACCCAGCTTGGTAAAAAGCTAACCTTAAGCTTACTGTTTGAGCTATTGGCAGGTTTGGCGAGTCCTTTAGCTTGCATAAGTGAGCCGTCATCTTCTCGGCATTCATTGATAACTTGGACAGACTTTATATCACCCAAACTATTTTTAAGTACATTATAGGTAGCGGTGACATCTGAGGCGCAGTCTTTTTGAAATTTCATAGGTAGACGTGCAATCTCATACCAGCGGCCAGCATACTTCTCCAAATAAACACCGTCAACAGCTGTGGGTTCAGAATCAACTTGACCTTCAGCTGCGGTATTAGATCCAGCAATGCTAACTCCAGAAGATGCATTATCATTACTATATCTAGGCTGAACACCAGAAGATGCATGAGCTAAGGATGTATATGCTGCTAAAGGGATTAACATCGCTAAAGCGATACCCGTGTGCTTTAGCAAAGCACTCATAAAGGTACGTTCCGAAATATCATGTTCAAATTCAGTCATAATAAATTCACAAGTTGATAAATAAATTGATATTTTAAATTATTAAGCTAGCATTAATAGGTTCCGATTTATTGTACTTTATTATTTAATAATGCAAATAAATTAAATTAATTCACTAATATCAGCTATTTTTAATAACATAAAACGATTATAAGCTAATCAGTAATAAGACGACTTTAAAATAATATCTATTTGTTATCTATCTACCGAATGTATTATAAAGATACCAAATGTTAAAAACATGAATTTGAGTAACATTTTATAAGTTTTCGTAATTTTAATTAGCTTTTATATTTTCTATTGATATCTATTAAGGCTTATTTTATATATTAAATTCAAAACTATTATAATCGTTTAAGACTAAATACTTGTTAAATATAGTTTAAGTCGCAACACTTTATTAGAATTTATCAAGCCTCATTTTAAATAAATAAACTTTAAGAGCTCATAAGCCAAGTTAGAATCGTTATATTAGCATCAGGGAGTTTATATTTATTATTGATTAGATCTAACTTATTGACCCATATAAGTTTTTGTCCTTCACATCCATACTCTTTAAGTTTCAAATCATCATACTGCTGTCTAGATAAAACCACTTTAAAAACATGTAGACAAACTAATTTCGAATTGTTTATATATTTATTATCGATATATTGGTGATTAATGACGCCCATTTTCTCAATGCGGCTATATTGATTGATATCTAAACCAATCTCTTCACGTACTTCTCTGATTAAACCTTGCATTTCAGATTCACTACCCTCTACTTTGCCTCCAACAAACTCATACCGATTACCTTGGTGCTGAGATTCATTTCTATAGCTTAGAAGATAAAAATCCGAATAATTGATAACCGCAATGGCTACCTGAACTTTTTTCATTATGTCTATTAAGTCCTGTTAATCAAATATTTAAGAATTAAATAGTAAAACTAAAGCCTACTTTCGCTTTAATTTCTTCAAATTATAGTCGTATTTTTATTAAAAAATATATGTATTAATTTGTTTAAAAAAGTGCTTGCATAAAAAGAAAAAATAAACAATAATAAGTTAATGATAATCATTATCAATTAAATTCTATAGTTTACTTATCTTATAGCATAATCATTCAGTTCGATTTTTAACCACGGCAAACTAAAAGGACACTAGCATGGCTACTATTATATCCCGAGCGCTTCAACTCCGTGACAATCAGCTTCCTATGCTGCAATCGCAACATCTTTTTGCACTAACTAAAGAGGTACGTATTCAGCATGAAGGTGAAGAATATCGTTTACGTCTAACCCGTAACAATCGGCTGATTTTAACTAAATAAACAGTTTTTACCAAACAAACAGTTTAAACTAACTACGCTTTGTTTTAAACGCTTTGAAAATTTTATAACTGCATATAAAGTTTTAAAAGGGTGACAATAAACTGTCACCCTTTTATTGTTTGTCTGTTCAGTTATATAAAAGTTATGATTTTTTTTATCAATATACATTTTATATCTCTGAGCTACTAAAAGCACTATATAGTCAAAGAAGTCTAAAATGGTTACAAGGCAACCCAGTTCAAATACTACTGGAGTAGGCTTAACGAGGTTAACACTGTAAACGTTTAATAGTTCGCTGATTACAGAACACACCTTTGACATTTAGAACTATAATTTAGAGCTAAAATTTGAAACTATATACCATATCAACCGCGTCTTCAGCCGCAGAAGAAGCTTCTACATAGATACGTCTGGTTAACTGATAACGTAACGATAAGCTACTTTGCGCATTAAACACGCCAACCCCATATCGTATATATAGATCTGGGGTAATATAGCCTGTCACATTGACATTGGTATCGCTATCGGTGCCAGAAGCATCAATCGTTAGTCTTTCAAGACCAAACGCATCTCCAATTGTGTTTGTTAAGCCTCTGGTACCACTCAAACCCATACTTAAGCCTGCAGCAGCGATGTTGTTGGTGACTTCAGATTTAAACCCTTCTTCACTAATTTGCGTAGCATTAGAGTCATTGATCCGGCCTGTTACCAATGCATTCATGGCTTGTTGATTGGTCAACCCCGCATTGTTAAATACAACAATATTCGGATTGGACACGTTGTCTTTAACGCGTACACCAACGGTGCGGCCTTCAATTTCTTTGACAGCTTCAATACTTAGACGAGGATCTAATAATTCACCGTTAAATCTAACTTGACCATAGTTAAGCTCAAGACTTTGACCAAAAGCATCAATATTGGTACGACGACTGACTTGAACAACCCCAACGCCTTTCATAACACCTCGACCTTGTTGAGTGATATGAACCGCTCCCGCTAATGGTAATACAGAACCGAATCCACGGAAATTTACGTTACGTCCCAAATCAATGCCGATATCAGCATTAATAGACCAAGGTTCTGAAATAGCCAGTACTTCATCAATATTACCTATCAAGCGTCTATCAAGTACAACCACATCTTCAGATTTTGTGATTACCTCATTGTTGGCTTCTGGTGGTCTAATGGTAGCTCTTGGCACTGAAATAGCACCAATAATGTTGACGAATTGCTGATTCGGTTTCACAATTATATTCACATCAGGACTAACTTCGGCGAACAATAACGGCGGCTGGGTTATGACCAAACGATCTCCAGTAACTCTTAGCTTGGCTTGCAGCTCTTGTTGCCAATTCACCGTGCCACTAACGTTACCTTGTCCCTCACCACTCAAAAAGGTGCCATTGATTGTTGCGCTTTGACCACGAATTTTACCTTTGGCGTTAATATTGGTTAAATTAACAGGCAAATCTAACATAGCTACAGTTGCATTTTTTAGGTTTACATCACCATAAAACACCGGACTAGATACTGTACCGCCCAGACCCCCTGCCATCGTTATGTTGCCACTAAGTTTGCGCATACCTGGGAAGAATGGCTTGAGAATCGCTAAATTAAATTGGTTCAGCACCAGCGCACCTGAAATTGGTTTCGATTCTTTAAAAGGATCAATAACAACATCAGCGTAACCTTGCGCTCCTTGACCATTATCAATGTCCGTACGAAGCTTTAATCCCTCTGCAAAGGATTTAACAATTAAAGAGATCCGCTTGTAAGGCAGCGTTACAGCACTGGCTTGATCATCCTGTGTCATACCGATTTTGCCATTATCAGAATAGAATGTAGCATCGATAGATGGATCCACTCCTTTTTGCCAGCTAACAACAGCTTTACCATCGACCTTGGCTTGCCATGAGAGATCCTTAGGCAAAAAAGGTGCAAATAATGTGGTATTTAAATCTTGAACAGCAAGGTTTAGCATCCCTTTATCTGCTGATGCGATAAGCTTGTCACGTAGACACAGCTTTCCTTTTTGATCTGTCGTCTGCCAACAATGTGCGGCCAATTGTATTTTGGGCGCGTTACCACCATAACTCGCCACTAGCTGGGCTGGCTGGTTCTGTTTTAAACTAACATATCTGGTTGTTATTTCACCATTACCAATAACACCTCGCCAGCTTGAGCTATTGCGATCCAGTCCGCCCTTTGCGATAGCTTTGATCGCAACATCTGTATCAGCGCGTTCGGTTTCAGCATTTAATGACAGCACATGCTGCTTTTCAGTGCCTTTAAAAACAGCTTTTAAAGATTGAAAGGTATTACCAGTAGTTCTTAATCCTGTGGCCAATAGCACCAACGTACTCGGTTGTTTGGCCAGATTAACAACCTTACCTTTTAGCACTCCTTTATTGAGTTTGATTCCTGATAACACCAAATTCTCAGCCGTTAAATCAACATAAATAGTCGGCAGAGCCTGATTTTGAGGCTGAACCAATGAAAGGCCGCCTAATATATTGCCGGATAGGTCTTTAGATATGTCTCTTAAATTACGTATTTTTACTTTAGCTTGAAGACGTTCTGCATCTCCGTTTGCAACGACTTGATTGTTACCCCATTGCACCAATAGATTGTCTGCTTTTAAGGTTTCAATAAGAGTTCTGACTTGTTTGACTTGATTGTTGGTGTCCGCATTTTTCAACATTTGCAGATAAGACTCTAAATCTTTTGGCAAATGTAATAATGCGGTTAATTTACCTTGAGCAATCACAGGTTCACCTTTTAATGAGCCTTGTAACGACATCTGGTTTATATTGATACGTTGTAACGAATCTTGCCATGTGCCAGTTGTGTTGATGCGTCCTGTAATTGTACTTGGTGTGTCTTTTAGGAAATACCCTACATTAAACTTATTCATGCTGGCATTAATATCCCATGAGATTCCTTTGTTAACATTGACAGTACCTGTAGCAATCACATTACCTGCTTCACCCGAATGACTAAAACGACGTAGCTTAATAGCATGCGCATCGCCTTCGGCATCTATGATAAGTTTACCAGCAGGTAATTGCGGGGTGTCTATTAACCCATCAAATTTAAGCGAGAACACTCTTAAATCACCAAGTTTGGTATTATTATCACGCCATTTACCGGTAGTATTTAAATCACCCGTGATAATGCCTTGAGTTTGGGGCGCAAACAATCCAATATTAAAATTATTGGCTTTGGCTTTAATTTGCCATCCGACGCCTTGGGTGAGATTAATAGAACCATTTGCATTTATTTGTCCTGCACCACCTGCATAATTTAATGTATCTATAGCAATGTTCTTGGGGGTACCTTTAGCTTCAACTTTGAAACTACCTTTAGGAATGCCTTGGGTATCTAACATTCCATTGGCTTTTACAGCAAATGCTTGTAGCGACCCGTCGAATAAGCTTACCGACCCCCTACCATCACCACTTATATTTATTCGGCGGTATTCATTTGTCTCGTTAACTTGCGCATTTAATGTCGTAGATAAGTTGGTAGAATCAATATTGAAGATATGGCGTTGCCCTTTAACAACTTTACCTTGAACTACTTTTGAAATATCCTGCATTTGACCTGAGGCACTGAGACGCCCTGACACTCTAGTCACTTGAATGTCCGAGGAGAAAACTTGTGGTTTAAGCTCATTCGTTGATGCATTAATCGTCCATTTCAATGGTTGGTCATTATTCGCTAATACGATATTGCCTTGTCCATTTAAATCGCCCATTACGCCATCATAGTTGAGGTTACGCAGCTTAATAGTGTCGTTAACTTTGTTCATGCGTACACTGTAATCACCAGCGGGTGCAACATTTAGTTTATCAATACGTGCATCGGCATCGACCCACAATAGACCACCACGTAATTGGACGTTCGCCTTACCATACGGACTGTCGATAACGTCAAGTTGTGGCACATCAGCACGATAAAGATTCTTCCAGTTTGCATCTATATACCATGCTGTATCGTAGCGTGGATTATTAGGTTTAGCGCCTTGTACGATTTTCGCTGATATGGTTTCACCATCACGCTGATCTAAATGCGCATTCATTTGCAATAAATTTTCGTCATTTTTCGTATTAAGAACAAATGCTAATTTACCATCTAAATATTTGGGAGCATAAGCTTTTGCAGAATCTGGTAGTAACGTGCGCACTTGGTAATCGCTGCTATTCAATAGTGCTTTGATTGTAAAATCGTCTTCCCAGTTCAGGACACCTTGAGCGAGTAAATCACCATCTGACGTATTTGCAGTTAAGCGTTCGACCAGCATTTTATTAAAGTCAATTACCTTAGTTCGGGCTCTATATTGTCCACTCGGAATACCATCTCCAATAAGACGCGTATTAATTCTAAGCTCTATATCTGACAAAACCCCATAGGCAACCGCAACACCTTGGTATAAGTTTATATTGCGGCTTTCTACATACGGTAATTGAACCTCGTCCCAATATAGCTTCGCGTCAAAAGGTGCGTTACTGTCCATACCTTGAACAATAAATTCACCGCGTACATCGCTGTCATTATAACGACTTCGCACTTTGCCTACAGTACGCTTTAAGCTCCCCCCAGCGGTTATGTTAAAAGCATCTATATGTGCTTTTTCTAAATTTTTAACAGTAACCACTGCTGATAGGTCTAATGGATAGTCGCCAGTCAGGTTTATTGACCCATTCAGGTCTGCCACATTAACAAGATCGTTATACAGTATATGCGCATTACCAACTTCAACTTCACTACCTACCCAATTAAGATCTTCTGCCCAAATGTGGTTAACCTCTATCGGCTCCTTACCAACTTGGTTGTAAACAATTTGGTCTATTCGGGCTCTATCAAAACGCAAGTTTACCGGTAGCTCTAGAGTTTTATAATCAAAGGGGTCACCCGTTGGGGGCTTATGATTGACTATTTCGATGCGTTTGATATCCGCATCGCGTAAATGCACCTCTTTGGTGAACATAGCTCGCCAGCCAATCTTGACATAGGTATCAACAAAATGGACATCAATATCCTCAGATGCACTTAAGGCGATGTCTTTGACAAGAAGTCCATCTCTCAGATTCCCTTCACCATACTCTAAAGATACCCCAGTCTCAGAAACTATTTTTTCTATTAAAAACTTAGTGCCTTTGGACGTACCCGCCATGACATAAAGAACAATACAAACTATCAAGAACAACACCAAAAGCAGTGACAATATCTTTATCAAAAATGATAAAGGATAGTGTCTTTTAAGACGTTCAGCATCGCGCTGAGCAGGATGCTGATTAGGGTCTTGATTGTTATTAGAATCTGGAGTTTGAGGCGTAGTCATAGATAAGTTAACTTCTAAGGGTCAATAACTATTTAGGAATAATGTGTATATTGAACTATTTTTATATTTTTTATCGAACTATTTTTCAATAAGGGTTTATTAAAATAAGTCATAGACAACAATGAGTCATAGACAAATCTTTTATTGTAGCGGTGAACCTACGAACAGATGCAAACGTACTGGAATACTGTCTTCTAAAACACCTGCTGCAAGATCGACTCGAACCATTCCAACGGGTGACGCCCAGCGTACCCCGAAACCCACTCCAAGTTTAGTCTCAGTCTCGAAACTGGTGTCGTATGCATTACCAAAGTCAGCAAATACAGCGCCTCGCCAGCCTGGTTTAAATTCATAATTATATTCCGTACTTCCCAGAGCCAACACTTGACCTCCAACAAGGTAGCCATTTTCTAAAGTCGATAGACTGTTGTAATCGTAGCCACGGATACTGCGATCCCCACCTGCGAAAAACCGCAGCTTATAGGGTACTGCTTCAAATTCATCTGTCCAAATATAACCCGTATCTAATCGACCAAGTAATTGATGTTTATCACTTTCACCAAAGCTATATAGACCGCTCACCCCTGCTCTTACAATGGCCATATCTGTATCTGTTAAGACACTTTTGGTACCGGCTTCAATGCCATAATATTGATGCCATCCTTGAGTGGGGTTAGTTTTGCTATTCGCTGAGGTTTTATCCATTTGGTAGCCGAGCAATAGCGCTTCTTGTTCAAAGCTTGCCCCTTTACGATTGAAGGGCACAGGTAAGTTTTGACGATCCGCCCCTTCTACACCACTCTCCAAATCATCTAATCGATACCTTAACGAATAAGATCTATTCCATCCATTTTCTTTTCTTATTCTTCGTGCAATACCCGCTTGGACAGTATTAGTAGATAGGTCAAGATTACCCTCACCCTGATTAATCTCTTCTTGCTCATAACTGACATTCGCCGTCAATATATCATTAAGTGGGTGTTTCCAAGGTCGTCTTACATTGACATTTATAGATCGGTTTATACGTGAAGCGCCTACACTCACACCTGCTTGATAACCGTCTCTATTGATAAGATTGTGGTCTAAACGAGCAATAGCCCTAACGCCCGTATCAGTGCCATATCCGATACCTAAATCTACATCTTTGGGTTTATCAGACATCACAAATACATATAAGGGAACAGATTTTGTCTCAGCGACATCTTCAGGTGTGATACGGTTTGATAAAAACGTATTGCTTAAATCATCAGGTAAGGCATCTGAATCTGCCAATACATCTTTATCATCAGGTACTATTTTTTCAACCAAATTACTGATGGCATTTGATATTTTACCCAAAAAGTTCTTAGCCTCTTCTTTTTCGGCTTCATCTAGTACTCTATCATCAGGCAAACGAGACAAACGCTCTGCCTTTTCAGTGATACTCTCAAGCTTTGTAGAGGTTTCTTCATCAACTTTATATTCAATAGGTTCAAAGCTCTCTCTATAACTGGCTTGATCTAATGTTGAATCGTTTTGATCAGAATCTGACTGCGTATTTTGATCTGAATTGTTTTGAGCTAAAGTGTTGTCTTGAGCTGAAGAATCAGCCCCATTGTCAGCCGTGTTATTATTCGCAGTCGAATCATTCACATTTTCGTTATTGTGATTAGTTTCTTCATCTTCATCAAAGTCCAATGAGCTAGGATTGTCCGTGGACGGTCGTATAACTTCTACGTTCACGGCATTAAAATACCGAGTAGCAGACAAATCATTCGTGAAGTCTGTAATAAGCGGATTATAGAAATAATCTCCCGCTTTAAACTGATGCAACTGATGTAATAATTCAGGTTTAACAGGTAATTTATCAGGATCGGTAGTCAGCTTGCCTGTATCTTGATCAATCGTAAAATAAACCACCTCGTCGAATTTGTAACGTTGCCCTGTTTCATAGATCAAATCAACATCTGCTGTATCATCGGGCAAAATAATGTCTACTGATTTATTCAACCAGTATCCATCAAAGTAACCATAGTTGTTTCTAACGCCCTCTACTAAACTTTTTGTATTTTTATATATACCATGGTTAAAGACATCGCCCTCTTGAGGAGACGCCGTATTTTCAATAACTTGAAACTCTTTAAGATCACTACCTTCCCCGCGTATATCTACAATTCGGCTAGCGACTGACACCGGCTCACCTATATCTTCGATAATGATATCTACTTTATCGCTATCTGTTCGATTAAACCGTAGACGTACATCGTAATACCCTACTGCTTCGGCCGCATCAATAGCTTCTTCACGTAATTTAGGCGTCGCTGCTGTGAAGTCATTGATGGCTTCAACAGTGATATTCTCTATTGCCGCCTTTATATTACTTATTGGCTGAACATCAGAATCTGCGCGTACAAGCTCAGGCTGCAGCGACTCATTGATAGATTGCTGCACATAAACTTTGGCTTTAATTTTAGGCAGTGCGTTGTAGCCATCTTTAAACCATCGATTGTATAGACGCTTAAAAAATCCTGGTTCAGAATCTTCGACTTCTTCCTCATAGCCGCTATCTACTATAATTTGATTATCATCAAGCCCACCATTCGCATCGCTATCGTATTCGGGTAAATATTCGTCGGGATTAAGGCCATTACCTTTTACATCGCCTAATTGTTTATCCACTTCATCAATAATATTGTCTATAGCATCAATATTTGCATGGATAGTGTCTTGATTTATAGATTCCTCTAATGACTCCTTATTAATAGAGCCCTCATTAATTGAGGCCTCACTAAGTGAATCTGAATCAGATGACGCTACAGTATTGTTCTGCGTTACATTGTAGTCTTGGTAGCCTTGGTAGCCTTGGTAGCCTTGGTAGTCTTGGTAGTCTTGATAATCTGGGTTGTCTTGGCCATCATGGTTGTCTTGAACATCTTGAGTAGGAATGTCATTTTGTGTCTTGATAGCTTCTTGTTGTGCCAGTGGTGTTCTGATATCCAAACCCAAAATTTCTCTGTTATTTGGCACGAAGTTTGCCATCTCATCCGGTCTATTGTCAAAACCTATGGGCGGCTGGTTATCATCCAGCAGGGCTGTTGGTGCATCAAAACTATCTTCAACCCCTAGGGTCACCTGATTAAGGATATTCTCTAACTCTTGAGGAGAATCTAAATGCTGATCGCTTGCAAAATCCTCTACTTCTTGTATCGCATCAATAAAATCTCTTGGAGAGTTATTGTCATCTATACTGGTTTCAATATTATCGTCTTTTGTTTGATTTAAATTGTCTTCACTTTCTAACTTACTATTTATCAACGCTTCGTACTGCTCATTATCAGTTGCATTTTGATCAAATAAACTTTCATTATTAAGCGTTTCGCGCTGATAATCTTTCAAAACCTCAGGGCTAATAATGCCACTTTCTACCGCTCGTTTTAGTCGTAATGCAACCAGTGCTTCTTCGAGCTGCTCATCATCATACTGACTGCTGTCATCTAGGTTTAGGTTAGCTTGATTGTAGTTATCGAAGCCGCCGCTTTTACTTCGACTGGTATCGAGTTGTGTGAATTTATTATCAGAGTTTGAATCAGCAGATTCTGCCGCCTCTCTTTGCTGCTGAAGTAAGTCATCAAGGTTTTGTAAATCCTCTTCGCTTAAATTATCAATATAATTTTGTGAAACCTGATTGTTGTTATCGGCGTAAGCAGGCTGCATAGCCATATTTGATAGGACACAACTGAGTAGACCATAAGCTAGAGTAGAGTATTTGAAAGGTAAGGTTGGAAAAATTGGCAATAAGGAAGATCGTACCAAATAGCGGGGGGATTTAGCAGCTATTATTTCGCCTTTATGGTGTCTATTGACCATGTCTTTTTTATGAATTAATTTAGTATCAACTTTATTAAAATTATTGTGTTTAACAAATGGGGTATCGTATTTTGTACGCATTCTAAATCTCTAAAGTGAAATCTTAATTTTTAAAAATATTAAATTAAAACCAATTAACAATAAACCCTTATAAGATAGCAGTATTTCAAAAATTAAAAACAATCTTAATGTAGTTATGATAAATTGTGGCTATGATACCTCAGCTGCATAAATTATTCAGTCAGAGAATTTAAAATACAAATTTGAAATCATATTAGGAAGCCGTTATGGCCTCACAGTTTAGTTTATTTAAGCACCGACGCTTTACACCCATGTTTTTAACGCAGTTTTTGGGTGCTTTTAACGATAATTTTTTTAAACAAGCGTTGTTATTGGTTTTGACTTACAGTGCGGCAGACAAGATGGGCGCCTCTGTTAGTTTACTGAATAATCTTGCGGCGATGTTATTTATTTTACCTTTTTTTATATTTTCAGCGCTAGCAGGACAACTGGCAGATAAATATGAAAAATCGCGGTTAACCTGGTATATCAAAGTTTTAGAAATTATTATTATGGTGCTAGCCGCTATTGGACTTATATTTGAGCTGTATTGGCTATTGTTTGTTGCGTTATTTTTATTAGGTGCACAATCTACTTTTTTTGGACCCATTAAATACGCTTATTTGCCGCAAGCCATGCATAAAGACGAGTTGGTAGGTGCAAATGGCTTATTTCAAACGGGTACGTCGATGTCGATTCTGCTCGGTATGATAATCGCTGGCTTATTTACTCAAATGGACAACCATCTAGTTTGGGTGAGTGGCGCGGCTATTTTAATCGCATTTATGGGGTTAACTGCCAGTAAATATATTCCGAAAATGCCTGCTGTAGAGCCTGATATCAATATTGATTGGAACATCTGGCGTACCAGTATGGAGACTATTAAATATCTGTACTCTCTGCCTTTGTTATTCTTTATCATTCTAGGTAACAGCTGGTTTTGGTTTTATGGCGCAACATTTATAACCCAGACCCCTGAGTTTAGCAAAGTTATCCTGCATGGCAATCAGTCCGTTGTAATCTTCTTACTCACTTTGTTTTCTATAGGCGTCGCTTCAGGCTCGCTAATTTGTAAAACGTTAACCAAAAATCAAGTGAGCTTTAAGCTACTACCTTTTGGTATGGCAGGATTAAGTTTATTTGCTATAGATTTATACTTATCTTTATCCTCCGTTAATATCGACTCAAGTAGCTTGTTAGGCATTAAAGAGTTGGTAGGATCAAATGGGAGTCTGCGAGTATTTGCAGATTTATTTCTACTAGGGTTTAGCGGAGGTATTTATATTGTACCTTTATACGCAGCGATGCAGGCCTATTCTCCTGTTAGCCATAGAGCGAGAATTATAGGGTCAAATAATATATTCAATGCCATATTTATGGTGAGTTCAGCAATTTTTGCCATACTTATTTTGGATGTTATAAATCTATCTCTACCTCAGCTATTTTTAGTGACAGGTGTTATAAATATAGTCTATGGATTGTTTCTTTATTCAAAATTAAATAAGTTTAAAGATACTATGCAAATTCATGCAGATTCATAAAAACTCAACGCTAATATGACCCACGCTTAACGGTTTAAATAGGTAATTATTATGTTGAACGAAAATAGAAAAGCCAACTCATAATAAGTTGGCTGTCTAATTATTAAGACAACCATTTGACTTTTATATAGGTCAAATAGTATATAAGTCAATTAGTGATATAAGTATATCAATTGACTCATTTAATTAGACCTAATTAGTAATTACTTTATATGTTTAATTCTTTTCGTTAATACCAAGGCAACAGGTATTGCTAATAAAACCCCGGCTATAGCGACGCCAATAATATGAGGTATGTCATCATAACCCATCACCAGTGCAGCAATCATAAATACGCCAATAAGAACAGTTGCTGTCATACTCCAAATCATACTAAGTAGTTGCCAGTTCATTTCGAATTCCTCACCTTTGTAGAAATAACAAGTTTTAATGAATAATATATTATGTTGTATCGTATATCTTTATTATAATACAGTTATACACTATATCCATATTTTCTTTAAGGTTTTTAAAAGTTTTTGTCACTTATTTTGTCACTTATATAGTCGATATAAATATATTACGTTTACTACTATAAATGTTATAGTTTAGGCAATGCCATCAATATAATATAATTTCTTGAATTTTCTTTTATAATCTACTCATTCAAATCATATTTTAGGTCATTGAATGTCGCACACCTCCTACATTCCAGCACCCTACTTCCAATTCGTACCCAATTCAATTCATTATGATTTATCTCATCATAGCTATAAGCCTGTTCCTAATAAAAAAATACATCGTCATTGCCCTTTTATTATTATTGATGCAGATTATATAAATGAACCTTTGATGAACATAGCGGTTGCAGAAGAACCGGTTGAAGATGAGGATGACTATGAAAACGGTTACGAAGATGACGTCGACGTTGGCGAACCTATGCAGTCAACCGAACAAAAACAATATGATGAAAGTAATGCCAATATCAATCTAGAAATAGATTCTGAACAATCTAGTGACTCTAATGCTAACGATTCTGATTCAACAAACTCATCTGAAACCGGTAGTGATTACGATAATGATCTCGATAGTAAGGATACTTCTATTGATACGTCCACTAAAGTTACAACTACAACTTATGAAGATTTGTCCAAAAAAGAGCAAGCGAGGTTAGATTATTTAGCTAAGCAAGTAGCTGATCCTGTCCATGCCAAAGCTCATAAAAAGAAAAAAAAGAAGTCAGTTGCATCCGATAATACGTCTGATAGCAATAGAATAAAAACTGCCAATGGCAATAATACAGCCAAACAATCAGACAGTCTTTCAACAGATACTTCTCTACAAGACATAGCATCTGTGTCTGCGACTAAAAATGTTGACATAGACTCTAAACATTCTTTAGTGAACAAAGAAACTTCAGATCAATGCGCTCAATCGGATCATTCCAGTACGCAAGTTAAGAAAGTTAGTTCGACTGAATCTAATGCGCTTTTTGAACAAATAGAATCTGATGAAGAAATCGATGACTCTAGTAATGGTGAATCTGATAATGATGCCCCTATAAAAAACAACCAAGTCAAGAATGAGAAAGATAACTACGAGAGCAATAATGAAGAACCAGTTAAAGATGACGTTATAGAGAACGAGGATGCTAAGACGGACGACGATAAGGAAGATGACGATAAGGAACTAACTGAGGAAGAAAAGCAAAAAATAGAAAAAGAATCACAACTTGAATCTTACAAACAGTTCTTAGCTGAGCAGAAAAGTAAAGTTGATATCGACTACCCTGGCATACGCATTGATATTGAAGCAAACGCGTTACCAAACCGCATGTATTTTATAATGAATGCACTCTCTGCCATTATAGCGAGCTACGGTTTGGTGATTAATTCAGCTGCCGTTGTCATCGGTGCAATGCTAGTGGCAATGATGTTAGGCCCTATCAGTGGGGTTGCCTTAGCCATTATTGATTACCGCATGCCATTTTTACGAAAATCCCTATTAACTGTAGCTTCAGGTGCTTTTATGGTCGTGCTTATCGGCTATATTGTGGGATTCATGCACCAAGACTCTCCGCTGACTAATGAAATACTGTCACGTACGCAGCCTACGTCTATGGACTTAATGATTGCACTTGCCGGTGGTACGGCAGGCGCGTATGCGATGATTTCGCCGCATTTGTCTGTGGCCGTAGTAGGTGTGGCAGTTGCTACCGCTTTGGTTCCTCCGTTGGCCGCTAGCGGTATATTATTTGCCCACGGTGAGAATACTTTGGGATTGGGAGCATTAATACTGGCCATTACTAATATTATTGCCATTCAGCTTACTAATGCATTGGTCTTATGGTTCTCAGGTTTTCGCAGATTGGTCGATAATGATTATAAGAGCAGTCCAATCGTTGCATTTTTTCGTCGCAATACCGTACCTTTATTATTGTTAGTTGGCATCGGTGCATATTTAACAATTAACTTTAATACAGTTAGAAAAAGACAGATTTTTGAAAATGAAGTTAAAGAAAGTATTGAAAATTACTTTATTGATAAAGGTAATGCCTTGGCGGTCACTCAGTTTTTATCAAGAGAGGATCATCAAACTGTCAGAGCGGTCATGCGCGGTGAAACACGTCCTACGCCCTATGATGCCCATTTTTTAGAACAGAAGATAAATAGCCGTATTCTATCAGAATATCCTAAATACCAACCGGTAAAACTTCAATTTAGATATATGCCAGTCATCGTTATCGAATCCACCCCTTACAATATCGATAATATTGATAAAACAGATGCTGCTATTTTGACTAACGAGTAAGTTATTGCACTATTTTTTAAATTCTTTAAATTTATTAGCGCCTATTTATATTTGCTTGTTTATCAGTGTTTGTTTATTTGCGTCTATTTATCAGCGATTATTACTGATTTGACTATGTATCTTGATAGTGGTTTGGTTTTCTAAATCAGAATGTGCCGTTATCCTGTTCTGTGCTTTGCAATACTCATGTTTTGGTGTGAAATATGATAAACTTTGCCCCTAATATTTTATACACCTATTTTTATACGTTCAAAAATTAAAACTCCAACTAATTTTTGGATTGTTGATGATTTAAAAAGTTTACAGCAATGAAAGTGTCAAGAACGCCAATAACGCTAATCAAACCATAGCTAAATTTGGCTAACACCGACATCATTAGAGTATGTTCTAAATCATTGGAAACTTTTAATAAATCTTAATTACCTATAGCCTTCAAGCCATTGTAAAGGGGTACTCGTGACTCAATCCACTTCTAGTTCTCATACATCTGACATCTCCAATATTAAAAAATCACTTAGCACAGCAGAGCTGCGTCAAGCATTTATTGACTACTTTGTGAGTAAAGAACACACCCACGTACCCTCATCGAGCTTGGTTCCGTATAATGACCCAACGCTATTATTTACTAATGCGGGTATGAATCAGTTTAAAGATTGTTTTTTAGGCATCGATAAACGTGACTATACCCGTGCGGTCTCTTCTCAAAAATGTGTAAGAGCGGGTGGTAAACATAATGACTTAGATAATGTAGGCTATACAGCACGTCATCATACCTTCTTTGAAATGCTAGGTAATTTTTCTTTCGGTGATTATTTTAAATCATCTGCAATCGCGTATGCATGGGAGTTTTTAACTTCAAAAGAGTGGCTCGGCTTAGATGCTGACAAATTATATGTCACCATTTATGAAACGGACGATGAGGCATTCAACATATGGCACCAAGACATTGGACTGCCTACAGAGCGCATTATCCGTATTGGTGATAATAAAGGCGCCCCTTATGCCTCTGATAACTTTTGGGCTATGGGTGATACGGGCCCATGCGGTCCATGTTCAGAAGTCTTTTATGATCATGGTGAACACGTCGAAGGCGGTCTACCTGGTACGCCAGAAGAAGACGGTGATAGATTCATCGAAGTATGGAACTGTGTATTTATGCAATTTAACCGTCAGCCAGATGGCACGATGGAGCCGTTACCTGCTCCGAGTGTGGACACGGGCATGGGGCTTGAGCGTATCAGTGCCATATTGCAAGGGGTACACAGCAACTACGAGATCGATCTATTTGTCAATCTTATGAATAGCGCCGCACAGTTATTAGGCATACAAAATGAAGGTCAAGCTTCTATAAAAGTCATTGCAGATCATATACGAGCGGTAAGCTTTTTAATTGCGGACGGTGTCTTACCAAGTAACGAGGGGCGTGGGTATGTGCTGCGCCGTATCATCCGCCGCGGTGTTCGTCATGGTAATAAACTTGGTGCTGAGGACAGCTTTTTTTACAAAATGGTTGCGCCTCTTGTTAAAGAAATGGGTGATGCGTATCCGCAATTAGTCGAGCAACAAGAGTTTATTGAAGCGTCAATTGAAAAAGAAGAGGTTCAATTTGCCAAAACATTGGCTCAAGGTTTGCGTCTGTTAGACAGTGAACTTGAAACCCTTAATTCAGGCGACGTACTCTCTGGCGAAGCGGCTTTCAAGCTCTATGACACCTACGGATTCCCTGTTGACTTAACTGCGGATATAACGCGCGAGCGTGGTATTAGCATTGATGAAGCTGGGTTTGATGAACAAATGGAGCTACAACGTCAACGGGCCCGCGATGCCGGTAAGTTTGATGTCGATTATTCAGCGACCATTAAAGTAGATACCCCTACTCAATTTGTCGGTTATGAGCGTCTTGATGATAAAGAAGCCTATATAATTGGCCTGTATCAAGAAGGCAAAGCTGTAACGACCTTAAACGAAGGCGATGAAGCTATTTTAGTCTTAGACCGTACCCCATTTTACGCAGAAGGCGGCGGACAAGTTGGTGAAATGGGTGAAATTCGTACCAGTACCGGGCTATTTAATGTTGAAAACACCAAAAAATCTGGCCAAGCTATTATCCACTATGGTGTGGTGAATATGGGTAGTATTGAGCAAAATCAGTCTGCTGATGCTCAAGTTGTTTCTGCAATTCGTTCAGCCAGTGCACGTAACCATTCTGCAACGCATTTATTACATGCTGCACTTCGCAAGGTGCTGGGTGACAAAGTAACACAAAAAGGGTCACTGGTTAGTAGTGATATCCTCCGTTTTGATTTTTCGTACGACAATGCGGTCTCTTTAAAAGACTTGTCCACTATTGAGCGCTTGGTTAATGAGCAAATATTAGCCAATGTTGAAACCCAAATCGAACATATGTGTATTGATGAAGCTATGGCTAAAGGCGCCGCTGCATTATTTGGTGAGAAATATGGCGAAACTGTCAGGGTGTTAACGATGGGTACGCATGAGATAGAGGATGGCATTGAGAAGCCTTTTTCTATTGAATTATGCGGCGGTCTGCATGTTCAGCGAACTGGAGATATCGGTTTATTCAAAATAACATCTGAGTCTGGTATTGCCGCAGGTATACGTCGAATTGAAGCGCTTACAGGTATGGGTGCATTACGTTATGTTCAGCAAGCGGATAGTCAATTAACCGCCTTAGCCAATCAGCTTAAAGCCAAACGTCCAGAGGTATCCGAACGTGTAAAATCTATGGCAGATAAACAGCGCGAACTTGAAAAAGAGATTGAACGATTAAATCAGAAAATTGCGAGTGCTCAATCTGCGAATCTCGTTGATAACGTTCAGACTATCGCAGGAACTTCAGTGCTAATAGCTAAAGTTGCTGGTATTGATGGTAAAGCCATACGTGGTCTTATGGATGATATCAAGTCCAAACTACAAGATACTGTTATCGTAATAATTGGTGAAAAAACAGATCAACTGGCAATGGCAGCATCAGTAAGTAAAACATTGACCAATCAGATTAAAGCGGGTGATATCATACGTTACTTAGCAGGTGAGCTTGGCGGTAAAGGCGGCGGTAAACCTGATTATGCTCAAGGCGGCGCACCGAACAGTAATAAATTAGAAAATGTTATTACAGATTTACCAAACTGGATAGCATCTCAGCTTAACGCGTAAGTAAAAAAATAGCTGATTTGGATTGGTTATATTTTAAATAGTTGGTTTTAAAATAACTATTTTTATCAATTTTACTCATTCAATCTTTGTGACTATGCTTGGGTTGTGATATAACGTACGTTCAAATAATGGCTAAATTTTTATGGTCACCTCTTACTTTGAGTTACTGCGTAAATAGATGCGTTATTTATTAAGAAGCTAATATTTAAGCTATTATTGAAGCTATTATAATATAAGCTAGTTTTTTGAAGATATGGTAACCACTACGGCCATATCAAAAGCGGTAAGACTATCATTAACATTTAATTTATAAATTAAACTATCAATTCAAAGGGTTCAACATGGCGTTGATTGTACAAAAATATGGTGGTACGTCGATGGGTAGTATTGATCGTATCAAGAATGTTGCAAAGCGTGTTAAACGCTGGCACGACAATGGCCACAAAGTCGTTGTTGTTGTTTCTGCCATGAGTGGTGAAACCAATCGATTGATTGATCTTGCGAATCAAATTAGCCATACGCCAAATCCACGCGAGTTTGACCAAATGGTATCTACAGGCGAACAAGTCTCTATATCATTATTGTCTATGGCACTGATGGAATTAGGGGTTGGCGCGCGCTCATTTACAGGTGGTCAAGTTGCTATAATGACAGATGAAACCCATAACAAAGCGCGTATCTTATCTATCGATGAAACCAACATTCAGTCTGAATTGGATGCAGGTAATGTCGTTGTCGTTGCAGGCTTTCAAGGTGTCAATGCAAATAAAGACATTACGACATTAGGACGTGGCGGTTCAGACACCTCTGGTGTTGCGCTTGCTGCGGCATTAAATGCTGATGAATGCCAGATTTATACAGATGTGGATGGCGTATATACCACTGACCCGCGTGTGACTTCTAAAGCTCGCAAACTTGATAAAATAACTTTTGAAGAAATGCTAGAGATGGCAAGCTTAGGCTCAAAAGTGTTGCAAATTCGCGCCGTTGAATTTGCAGGTAAATATCAGGTTCCTTTAAGAGTGCTATCGAGCTTTGATGAAGGGCAAGATGGTAGTTTTGATGAAGAATTCCGCCAAAACGTTGGCACTTTAATTACTGTAGACGAAGGAGACGACATGGAACAGCCGGTAATTTCAGGCATTGCATTTAATAGAGATGAAGCTAAAATTGTCGTACGCGGCGTACCTGATCACCCCGGTGTTGCTTCTTCAATTTTAACGCCGATTAGTAATGCTAATATCGAAATTGATATGATATTGCAAAACCTATCTGACCAAGGTCTAACGGATTTTAGCTTTACTGTTAATCGTCCTGATTTTGAAAAAGCAATTGGTATTCTTGAACAAAACAAACAAGATATTGGTGCAAAAGAGATTTATGGCGACACAGATGTGGTTAAGGTATCTCTAGTTGGTGTTGGTATGCGCTCACACGCAGGAGTTGCTAGCAGAATGTTTCAAGTGTTAGCAGAAAACAACATTAACATTCAAATGATATCGACCAGTGAAATCAAAATATCAGTACTCATAAAAGAACAATATCTTGATAAATCTGTCAAATCTTTACATTCCGCATTTGGTTTAGATAGAACAGATGGTGAAAGCAAAGTCGCTGGACTGTAAGTTATATTATATGTTCTAACTGTTTACATCGTGTTGTATTTTGATATTTTGAATCTTTTAATTAGGTTTAGAATGTTATATTAAAAGGGCCTTAATAGGCTCTTTTTTTGTGTATTTTTCGATTAATACGTATGTTAATGATCTATATAGATTTAAATAAATTCTTCTTAACCTGATTCGCAACCTAATTCGTTTCGGTAATTTATTGAATTATTAATTATTGTTCGAATACAATGAATGATAATGACATATTATATTATTATCTTTATAATGTGCTGTTCGATTGAGGCCTATAGTGATGCTATTTAAGACACTCATTTATCATGAATTTAAATAGAATTTAAATTATAAAAGTTAATTATAGACAATTAAATACTATAATTTTAATGTTTTATTTGATCAAAACATTTATTGGTAGAGTGGCTTAGGGCAAATACATTACCAAGTGCAGCTGCAATTTAAAATGTAAAGCTATAATTTATTTAGTTTCGACTTTTATATATTTTAAATTGAAGGTGTTTTAAAAGGCCAATTATTTAATTATATATATATTGGGCAATGATATGACTAATTTTAAGTTTGGCATTTGCCAATTCTTTTTATTGCGACATAAGGAGCGTGACGCATGTTAATTTTAACTCGCAGAGTTGGTGAAACATTAATGATAGGTGACGAAGTCAGTGTCACTGTTTTAGGTGTAAAAGGTAATCAAGTTCGCATTGGTGTTAATGCACCTAAGGATATTGCCGTTCACCGCGAAGAGATTTATCAACGTATTCAGAACGAACGCGCAATGCAGTCTCAAATGCAGCATCTTGAACAAGGCAACTTTCCTGCTTCATTCGATGATGATGATTTCTTTAATAGATAATCTTATTTTTTAATGCGATAAACCCTTTATACTGTTCTACTAATATTTTTCATCTTTTAGAAATTAAGAGGCTTTTATGAGTATCCGCCAATCGGACGTATCTGCATTACTAAATGGACTAAGTAAAAAAGCCATAGGCTTCGATGATGTCATTAACTTTATCGATGATTTTTATCGTTACACTCCCGTTAAGTTCACTAACGGTCAGGTAGTTAATGAAGCTGGCACAAATGAGGGCAGTGCTAAAATTTTTGGTTTCGCTAAGCATCATAATTTAAGCCAATTGGACACTCTTAAACTTTTTGGCGAGCATTATGACTCCGTCTTATCAACGCCAAATGGTACAGATCACGCCAACATTCGCAATTTTATTCATTGGGGATGGCAAGCCTTTTTAATGAAAAAAAATCCATTAACAAAACGTCCTAATATAGATGTTAAAAATATATAATATTGCTTTATGACTAAAAAAAGACCAGCATTTGCTGGTCTTTTTTTATGAATTCATTTTACTGTTTCGATCAATCCTGTGACTTATATAAAAATAACTTATTCTTAAAACCAATTTATAAAATATCACTTATTACGGAATTTTACCGCCTGAATATCACCTTTAGGATTAGGTAAGTTAGGATAATGATGATCGTGCTCTACATCGCATTCTTCACCCACAACCGACCCATCTTTTTTAATAGGCTTATGAATATATCCTACTCGCTCTTGCGGAGGTAGGTTTTCATGCTCCCACACCATTACCGCCTGCATGCAAGTTTCACGCTGTTCAGACGACAGCTTTGATCCATCAGGCCACTTCCCAATTTCTATCGCTAATTTAAACGACTCCACTAATTCAGGTGTCATTGCGTTTAAAATTTTTTGTTTATCCATGATGCCCTCTATGACATATACGAGTACGTAAGTGCTAGAACTTTCAAATCAATAAGCTACAGTATAAATCAAACAATAAGACAAGGTTTTGGTTAAGCTGTATACTTCTAAGTTTATTGATAGATAATAAAAGTAAAGTTTTACTCAGGACGAACTAATGATTATTTAATCATCATCTCCATCTAAGGAAAATTCTTCTGCATGTACGTTCCAATTAAGCTTGGTACGGCATGCTTTATAAAAATCAAATCCAGGAGGATGAATCAGGGTTAATTTGTCTGGATGTTTTCTAATATGCAGCCGCTGATGTTGATCAATTTGTATACTTTGCTTACCATCCGCGCTTACCATGGGCTGGGTGCGATTGTCTTTATGGATTCTTATAATAATTTCACTTTGATCGCTCACCACTATGGGTCGACTTGAGAGGGTGTGTGGATGCATAGGTACTAAACATATGGCATCTAAACTTGGATGTATGATCGGACCCCCACCTGACAAAGCATAAGCTGTAGAGCCTGTGGGCGTCGCAACAATTAATCCATCGCTGTGCTGACGGTAGACATCTAATCCATCAATCTTGAGCTGAAAATCTATCATATGTACAGATTTACCGGCATGTAGTACCACGTCATTTAGCGCCATATCCTGATGAATAACCTCACGCCCTTCTCTTATCTCCATTGTGAGTAAAAAACGTTGATCGAGTTGATAGTCACCCATAAGCACTTGACGTAACTTGGTCCCTACTTCATCAGGATTGACATCTGTTAAGAACCCTAAACGGCCCCTATTGACACCCAGCACGGGGACTCGGTATCTAGCTAAAGCTTGGGCGGCATGTAAAATAGATCCATCACCCCCGACTACAATAACAAGATCGCATATCTCACCAAGTAAACTACGTTTGACCATATGTAGTTTATTTAATTTCTCAAGTTCCAATTCTGGTAAACCAGCTGTTTCAGAGTCAATATATAAATCAAGGCCCATATCATTAATACGCTGCCCAATCTCATGAATAGTCGTAATTACGCCCCGTTTTCTGGCACGGCCCATAAGTCCAATACGTCTAAATGCAGGGTTTTTAATTGAATGAAAATGTGTCGATTCTGATAGGTTTGGAATTTTGTCAGATTGCGCAGAGCTTTCCATAGGCATTGGTAGATCTAAGTTGATTAAAATGTATCAAAGAGGATAAATCCGAAATAAAATACCTTATTATTTTTTATCTAATAATCATTTAAATGAGTAATTATATCGGGTTAATAACAGGTTTAAAGCGTATCATACTATGCTTTGTACGTCATTAATAACTGCGTACATTAAAACATACTTTTAGCGTTGAAAAATTTAGCAGGTTATAGCAGAAATTATTTAAAAAGTTATTGAGTTAGAATCACTTAATTCTCATTTAAGCATTGAATTTGAGTCTATTTGTTACCATTATAACCTTATAAAGGTATCTTTGTATGTTGAATGCGCTTCAAACATTATCGATTATGCTCACTAAAATCTTTACTAACATTATTATAGTGCGCTATTATGAACGTTAATTAGCTCTATTAATTATTCTAGTTAAGAACTATTTTTTCTATTTAATTACATTGTGGCTTATATACTGCTATAAATTTGTTTGTTTATGAAGACTTAGTTCAATAAGACAGTTCCAAAATTTAACGTTTATAGAGTAACTTAAAAGCTCAAATTTATATATTAAGGGAATTAACAATATGGCAAATCCTATTGTCAGTCGTGCAGAGCTCGCAGTTGGCGGCAAGTCTATGTCTGTTAAGGGTGTTATACATAAGACCAGTTTCTTACTGGGTTTGAGTGCTATTGCTGCTTTGAGCTTCTTCTTCTTTATTGTAAGTGGTGGTATTAGTGGTGGCATGGTGCAAATGGTCACCTTTGGTAGTATGTTTATCGCATTTGGTTTAGCGATATTTATGACGTTTAAACCACAAAAAGCCAAATCTCTAGCAGCACCTTATGCCATTTTAGAGGGTTTATTCTTGGGCGGTGTGTCTATTATGTTCATGGCCATTGACCCCAGCATTCCCCTTAATGCGTTAGCGGCTACATTTGTCACTGCGGCGGTAATGCTAGGACTTTACCGTTCAGGAATGATTAAAGTCAATGAAAAATTCCGCTCAATTATGATGTCGGCTATTTTTGCAATTATGTTAATTTACATCGTACAGTGGGGCTTTGTTCTGTTCGGTTCAACGCTGCCTTTCCTGTTCCAAACAGGTGGTCTTGTTGCAATTGGTTTTAGTCTGTTCGTTGTTGTTATCGCTTCATTTAGTTTGCTATTAGACTTTGATAACATTGAGCGTGGCGTGGCAGCAGGTGTTTCTGAAGATTTTGAATGGATCTTTAGTATTGGTATTCTAGCAACACTGGTATGGATGTACTTTGAATTCATGCGTTTACTCAGTCATTTCCAAGACTAATGCTCAATAAACAGTTCAATAAGTTCAATATATAAAGGTCGAATTATTCGACCTTTTTTTTGTATAAATGTTTTAATACTGATGCTATAAAGTTATGATCTTTTTAATCTAAGGGCATTGAGCACAACCACAAGTGAGCTTAATGACATGCCTATGGCGGCTAGCCATGGCGGCACATATCCTAGAGCCGCAGGTATCAAAACTACTGTATTATAACCAATAGCCCACCGTAGATTTTGTTTGATAATATGCTGCGCTTTATCTGCTATTCGCTTGGCATCCTCTACCGCAGTAACCGCGCCATTCAATATAACACTATCGCTTGAGACTTGAGCCAAATCTGCTGCACCTGCAATTGCAGTTGAGATGTTAGCAGCGGCTAATACTGGGGCATCATTAATGCCATCGCCCACCATCATTACCACCTCCCCTTTTTCTTGAAGGGCTTTGATATGATTGACCTTATCACTAGGTGATAAACCATAATACAGTTCATCGATATTTAATTCTTTAGCGATCGATTGAGCATGTTGACTTGGATCACCAGTTAAAATGATCGTTTTAATATGCTGTGCTTGTAACGACGCAATCATTTCCGCTACGCCCTCTCGCACACTGTCATTAAAATAAAACATAGCCAGAGGCTCCCAGTCGTCATTTGCAGTAGATGACTCGTTATCTTTTTGTCTTGATAACATAACTGCTGTACTGGCGTTGTGCGTCTCTAATTGCGGGGTGTAGTCCGGATAGCTATCGTTTAAGTACGAGGACTCGCTGTTTAATTTTGTACGATTTAAGGCAAAATCCACATGTCCTAATCGATAACGGTTGTTGTTACCTGCATTATGAATAATGGCTTCTACACCCCCTGCAACATGGTGCTTCAATTGACTTACTCTTGGCAGATGCAGTTGGTAAGCGGCATCTAATAAAGCCTTTGCAATTGGGTGGCGGCTACCGACTTCTAAAGTAGCGGCAAGCGCAAGTAAGTGATCAGTATTAACCGCTTCTGAACTGAATTGAGTCGTGCCGGATTCCTTATGCTGCAAATCATCAATATATAACAAGTTAGGTTTGCCATAAGTTAATGTGCCTGTTTTATCAAAAGCAACATATCTAATATCTGCTAATGTTTGAATAGTATGTCCGCGAGTGGTCAAGAACCCATAGCTTGCCAGCCGATTGGTAGATACAGTCAGTGCAATTGGCGTTGCTAACGATAATGCGCAAGGACAGGTCGCGACTAATACAGCAACTGTCGCCCACAATGCTTGAGATGGATCTATTAAATACCAGCCTATGAATACCAATACCGACAATACTAATATGCGCGCGACAAACCAGCGCGCCCAAATATCGGCTTGTTCAGCAATTTTAGGCTTTTCACTCAGCGCTCGGTTCATTAGCCGATCTATTAGTGCAATTTGGCTGTCTTCTGGCAACGCTGTAACGATCATTATAAAAGGCTGACTGTCATTCTGAGAGCCTCCTACAACAAGCTCGCCTCTTTTTTTGACGATAAGCTGACTTTCACCTGTCAGTAAACTCTGCGAGACAGTTGCAGTGTTACTACACAAGATGCCGTCTGCAACAACTTCACTACCCGCCTCAATCAGTATAATATCTCCGATGTGTAACACGTTTGCAGTCACTGATTCAGGACCTAAATCAGTTTGAGTATCGTCAATGAGCGTTTTGGCAGTCAGCAGCCCATCCCCTATCTCTGCCAATTGATCTAATTGCTCGGTCGTATATTGCTCGGTCGTATATTGCTCAGTTTTATAGTCATCGGTTATATAAAAAGCACCTTGAGCCCGATCTAATGGCTTTATATTACTATTACTTTTACTATTAGCATTGATTTTAAGTTTAGATAAATCATCGGTTTGCTCTATTGAACCTTTAGGCTGCTTGGATATAAGCTGATTGACCAGGGGTAAGTCATTGCCTATACGCTGCACTAATGACGGCTCAATAACCACCAAATCATTCGCCATATTTGCCGCTTTTAAACGCGCATTGTTTTCAATATATCTACCTGCCAGTAGAAAGAAAACAAACATACTAACTGAGTCATAATACGTCTCTCCGTGCCCCATAATGGTGGCATAGACACTAGCAAAAAATGTGATGAATAGCGCAATACTTACAGGAACGTCCATATTGACTTGACGGACTTTGATGGCTGACCATGCTGATTTGAAAAAAGGTACGGCACAATAGAAAAATACAGGTACGCTGACAAATAAAGACACCCAGCGTAAAAAGTCGCGCTGCTCAACCAGCATGCCACTAAATTCAGTATACTTACCAAAATACATACCCACTGCAAACATCATAGCCTGCATAGCACCAAGTGCCGCAATCCCTAATCGAATCAGCATTTGCTTATTGTGTTTTGCGAGCATCGCTTCGTGAGTATCTTGACGATATGGCTTGGCATCGTATCCGATTTGATTGATAGAGCCCAGTATTTCACTAATGGCTAATTTGTCTTCATCCCAAACGACTCGCATACGCTGATTGGTGAGATTAACCTGACAGTTTTCGACCCCTTCAAGCTCATCAACCCTTGCTTCAATAAGCCAAGTGCAAGCTGCACAGCGTAAGTTATTTACTGATAGCTCTGCTACTGAATGATTGGCATCTGAATATACAAATTGAGATTTAACATCTTCATGATCATAAGCTTTTAAACGATCAAGCTCCGTAGGCAAACTGGCGGTACGGTTAATTTCTGTACGGTCTAAATAATATTGCTCTAGTCCTGCCTCGACAATACTTTCCGAGGCCAGTTGGCACCCCATACAGCACATCAAACGCGATTCCCCGATAATTACAGCCTTAAAAGGTGTGATGGGCACAGGCTCTCCACAATGAAAACAACATCCTTCTGGTGGAAGGACTAAGTTATTAATGTCGTCTTCTAAATAAACCAAATCGGTCTGCTTGTTTTGAGAGCTCTGCTGGGAATCTACAGAGGAACTAGAAGGATGGGTCATATAATTTTCACAATATATTGAATGAGCTCTGATTATTGATTTAAATTGAGAGTTATAAAATATAAGGCACGCTGCGAATAAAAATAATTAATTAGGTAAACCTTTTAAAACAAGTAAATTAGGAAACTAACCCTTTTATTAATTTTTCTAAATTTGATGCCCTAGGTTTGTAATTCTATGAAGTTAATTATATTATACTACGCCGTCTTATAGCATGCTGGTTAGTTTAGGTCGTGTCCCTAATAAATTAAATACGGTGTCTGTTTAAATAATTTCATATTAAATGCTTTAATACGTTTAAAAGCTTATAAACAGTCACTGAATGTGCTTCAAACCCAAGTTGTATGGAAAATAGATGAAAACAATGCGCTAAACATGCATCGCGGTGTGGTTTTAATTAATAGCATTGAAAATCATAAATTTTTACGTCATCATAACCCTGTCATCTTCAGTTGGTAAAATATCGTGTATTCAAAACCTTCATTCTTAAAAAAAACCTCTTCTTCAACGTCTCATCCAAATACGCTAAACAACGCAAACGGTGGTTTGAATCCGCTAACCCCTTCTCACGTTCCAAACCGCCCTATTCCAAACAGCTCTTTTCCAAAAAATTTGAAAAGTCAGCAAGGTGCCATTACCAGCTTTATTTTACTTATTATTATCATAGTAGGTATGCTGGTATTGGCGATGTATCTTGTAAAGCAAGACAGAGTCATAACTACAAAGTTTGAGGGTAAACGATGGAACATTCCAGCTAAGGTTTACTCAAAGTCATTAGAATTATACCAAGGTGCGCCTATAGCAGGTAATAACCTTGAAAAATGGCTTGAGATGCTAAATTACCAATCCGCTTCAAATTATGACCGTACTGGCTCTTATAACAAAGCATCAGGTAAATATACCATTCATACGCGTGGCTTCAAATATAGTGCAAATGACATTGAGCCTGAGCAAGTCATTAAAATCAGCATTAATAATTCTAAAATAACAGATATTCAAAGCACTGAACCAAACGATACGGGAATAGTACGTATTGAGCCGATTACAATTGGTGGCATTTATCCTGATAATAATGAAGACCGAATTGTTGTCCCAATTAGTGAGGTGCCACAGCCCCTTATTGATGCCTTAATAGCAACAGAAGACCGTAGTTATTATGAACACAAAGGCGTTTCAGTAAAAGGTATTAGCCGCGCCATACTGAACAATTTAAAAGGCGGTAGCATGCAGGGTGGATCTACTATAACCCAGCAGCTTATCAAAAACTTTTACTTAAGCTCAGACCGTAGTTTAAAGCGTAAAGCTAACGAAGCCGTTATGGCACTTCTTTTAGAATTGCACTATGACAAAGATGAAATTTTGCAAACCTATCTGAACGAAATTAATCTAGGGCAAAACGGCAATCGATCTATAAATGGTTTTGGTTTGGCGTCACAATTTTACTTTAATAAACCCTTAAAAGAGCTTCGAATAGATCAGCAAGCATTGTTGGTAGGATTAGCTAAAGGTACCTCTTACTACAACCCTAGACGCCATCCAGAACGGGCTTTAAATCGCCGTAATACCGTATTAAGTAATATGTTAGTCACTGGTAAAATAGACCAAGAGACTTATGATACTGCGATTAGCCATGACTTAGATGTGGTTGAAAAGCCGAGCGTTGGCAAAAGCCGTTTCCCCGACTTTTTAGATATTGTAAAGCGTGAACTGCGTAATAACTATCACAAAGACGATCTTAAGAACGAAGGCCTAAAAGTATTCACCACGCTGGACCCAATTGCTCAGTTAGCCGCTGATGCTGCTATAGACAAACAACTGACAACGTTACGTAAAAAGAGTGACAAGACCAAAAATTTACAAGCTGCTTTAGTAAGTGCCAATCCAGCTTCAGGCGAGTTAGTTGCAGTGGTAGGTAGTGGTAGCGAATTTACAGGCTTTAACCGCGCTATCGATGCCAATCGTCAAGTAGGCTCATTATTAAAACCTTTTATTTATATGACCGCATTAGAAAGTGGCAAGTATAATTTAGCCAGTCCTGTTAATGATAATCCTGTTACCCTAAAATTAAAAGATGGTGGCACGTGGACGCCCAAAAATTATGGGGGACGCGATCACGGCTTTGTACCTTTAACCACTGCTTTGGCTAAGTCCTATAACCAAGCGGCGGTTAATACAGGTGTAGAGTTTGGCATAGGAACGTTCATAAATCAATTGCACCGATTAGGTATCAACAAAAAACTTCCTACTTATCCATCAATCCTATTAGGCTCTGTAGAGCTTAGCCCGATGGATATGCTTGGGGTATATCAAGTTGTCGCTGCTGGTGGTTTTAGAACACCTATAATAAGTATTCGCTCTGTGGTTGATGATCGTGGTCAGATTTTGCAGCGCTCAGGGCTTGATACTAAACGCAGCATCCCACCTGGTGTAAATTATTTAACAAATTATGCCATGCAAGAAGTCGTAAGAAATGGTACTGCTAAATCTTTAAAATCTCTGGGCAGTAACTTAAACCTAGCAGGCAAGACAGGTACTACCAATGACTACCGTGATGCTTGGTTTGCAGGATATAGCGGTAACTATGTTAGCGTAGTTTGGGTAGGTCGTGATGATAATAAACCTATTGGCTTAAGTGGCGGTAGTGGGGCATTACCCGTGTGGAAAGATTACATGGGACGATTACGTTTAACGCCTGTTGATCTGGTTCAACCTGATAATATTGAATGGTTATGGCTTCAAAACGGTACAGGTCAATTATCACATGAGAGCTGTCCTAACGCGCGTTACTTACCTGTACTCTCAAAGTATCTCCCAGAAGAGGCCAGCACTTGTGCGATACAAATCTATCAACAAGCACAATCTCAGCGTCAAATGCAGTGGTTGAGAAATGAGAACAGACAACTACTTGATCAAAGTCGTCAGAATGATACGGATGGTAGTTTGACAGAAGCTCAAGAAGAAGGTAATTATAATAACGACAATCAAAACTTAAATAATCCTAATAACTCAAATAACTCTAATAACTCTATTGACCCTAATAACCAAAGTAGCTCTGATTACCAAAATGGCAACGTCAATAATGCTGAAACGGATGAGCAAAACGAAAATGCTGATACTTGGTATGATAGAGCGGTAGAATGGATGGAGTAAAATGGATGGAGTAGTGTGTATGCTGTAGTATAGCCATTTAGTACCCTATATAAACCCGCATACGGTTTATAATCCTAATATAGATACTCTTATGGTCAGTTACTATTTAATTGTCAGTTATTCTTTGTCGTCAGTTGCTATATATTTGCGTTATATTAAATGCTTTACTATTTTATACCCCCTTAAAACATTACTATGGAAGATTTAAAGTCTTATGATGCATACTAGCCTAGCCAAACCTCTTCAGAACAAACTTTCTATAAATTCATTATTAGTCATGGCGGGCTTAGGACTAGTAGCGTTGTCGGGGTGTCAGACCACTACTGGTATTTATAATACAAACAGCCAGAGTACAATTGAACATCAAAGAATCGAAACACAACAACCTGTTATTAACGATACGCATCAACCTCAAAATCAAGACGTTCCCCGTGCAAGCATCGAACCAAAGGAAGATATACAGCCTCACAACAACCGTGTAGATAATCCCTTTGAAAGTGATCACACCAGACCTTCTGCACCCCATTCTACTCATGACAATAGCGTTCATAATAACAATACTCAAACCCCTACCGAGTCTAAAGCGAATGACTTTGGATCACAAACCCCTAATACGGAACAACCCACTAGACCTAGACGCCCTGTTAGTCCGCCTATTCGCATAGAGGATAGTAGATCTGTAAATCAAATACTGCTTGAGCAAGCGCGCCAAAACTCATCACCTTCAGCTCAAGCATCTTCAAGTGGTGAAGAAGGCGACAATCTTCCCGCCTTTAGATCTTTGATGGATAAAGGCGTTTCTCAATTGCGCCAAGGTCAGACCTCCGCTGCACAAGATACCTTCACACGTGCTCAGCGCATTGCACCAAAATCATCAGCTGTTTACTTTTATCTAGGACAAGTGGCACTAAAACAAAATCAACCTTTAAAAGCAGAAGCAATGGCACGACGGGGGCTGGTAGTGGCTAAAACTTCTTCGAGAAAAACAGCCTTATGGCAAGTTATCTTAAAAGCAGGTCAGGCTCAAGGTAATCAGCGTGTGATTAATGAAGCACGTAGAGCTTTATCTAATTAACGCTTTGTCTAAATTGTAGGTTTATATTAAGGTTTCATATGAATTGACTTGTCAATTTAAGAACCCTACGTTATCACTATACTTAAGGACCACTATGGATTGGCAACAGCTACATTTGCAATGTAAAAAAGATGACGTTGATCTGGCAGAAAGCTTGTTATTAGAAGAAGGTGCACTGTCTATTAGTTTAGAAGATGCCGGTGATCAGCCTTTATTTGAACCCTTACCTGGTCAATCCCCCCTTTGGGATGAGGTTATTGTTACCGGTCTATTTGAAGCCGATACCGCTCAAGACATAGAAGCCACCGCCCAAACAATGGCAGTTTTAGTCAATGCCAGTCGAGTCTGGATTACGCCGCTTGCAGATACAGATTGGGAACGAGAGTGGATGTCGCATTACGTCCCTATCGAGTGTACAAACAATCTTTGGATAGTTCCAAAATGGCTTACCCCTCCTAACCCTGATGCTATCAATATCATGATGGACCCTGGTCTGGCCTTTGGAACCGGCTATCATCCTACTACAAGGCTGTGTTTAGACTGGTTAACTGATCAAGATCTTGAAAATAAAGTCATTTTAGATTACGGATGCGGTTCGGGTATCTTGGGTATTGCTGCTTTAAAACTAGGAGCTAAACAGGTATACAGTGTAGATATAGACCCCCAAGCTGTTTCGGCAACCCGTCAAAACGCTGAAAGAAATGACGTCTATCAAGTCCTATCAGCATATTTACCTCATGAATTTACCGATGTATTTAAAGAAAAAGGCAGTCATAAGGTAGATATGATTACAGCAAATATCTTAGCTAAGCCCCTCATGGAGTTAGCGCCCTATTTGGCAACGTTAGTAAAGCCTGGTGCGGACATTGTTCTAGCTGGTTTAATATCTGAACAACTTGATGAGGTAGTTGACGCCTTTAAGCCTTGGTTCGATTTGAACAGAAGACATGCTTATGAAAAAGCAGAAGATTCACACTGGCACCGTTTATCAGGTAAACGAATCAATTAATAAATTGTGCTTAGGCTTATTAAAGCGGTCATAAAATTTCACACCGTTTATTTTATATTCGATTATAATAGGGCATTATAAATTTTATGGTTTTTAGCCAAATGATGCCTATTAAATGAATGGGCTGTTATATTCTATTAGTCATGAATGCTGCTAAACAGTGGCGATTAGATTGTTCATTTCCAAGGTATAGATATACTATTATGAGTGATATAAACATGCAAACCTTTAAAGCCAGCATTGTCAATAATAACAGTATTGATGATGACTATGAGGGTGCTTTTTTAAAATATAATGATAGTACAAATCTCCCTTACTCCACCGTATCTGATAGTGATGAACAAAATAGCGGCGAACGTCTCAACGCTTTAACCACTCAAGCTTTAAAGACTCAAGCTTTAATAACTAAAGATAACCTGGCTAAAAACAACTATGCAGAGTGCGCTATGATTGAAGCGGAGCGTACGCCTCTATGTCACCATGTACAGCTTGCTGTTGAGCTATATTTCGCTGAGCTTGAAGGTGATATGCCAACTCACTTATACGACACCATACTCAAAGAAGTTGAGAAGCCACTATTAGAGGTTGTCTTAAAACAAACTAAAGGCAATCAATCGAAGTCTGCAGCGATTCTTGGCTTAAACCGAGGAACACTGCGTAAAAAAATGGCTCAATACGGATTAATGTAAATCCAGCTGCCAAACAGATTTGTACAACAGACCCAAATATAGTGTCTTATAATTCCAAGTAATTTTGTGAGCTGCATTCTAATTAATATAAAAACCAATTATGGATAAACACTTAGCCTAACTGCTATTTATATTTAGGCTATTTAGGTACCATTTTGATTAGTTCAATAATAGCACCATACAATACAAACGTACTCAATCGCTTACGCCTCCTCCACCAATAACCTTAATAGAATTGGAAATTTTATGTCTGAAAAACCATACGCTCTTATTTCAGTATCTGATAAATCAAATATAGAAGGTTTTGCTAAAGGCCTTATTGAAGCTGGTTATGATATATTATCTACTGGCGGTACCTATCGTCTATTATCTGAAAATGGCATAGCAGTTACAGAAGTTGCTGACTATACTGGATTTGCAGAGATGATGGATGGACGGGTTAAAACCTTACATCCTAAGATTCATGGAGGTATTTTAGGTCGCCGTGGTCAAGATGATTCCGTGATGCAAGAAAATGGAATCCGTCCTATAGATTTAGTGGTTGTAAACTTATATCCCTTCGCCCAAACTGTGGCAAATCCTAATGTAAGTAAAGCTGATGCAATTGAAAATATTGATATCGGTGGTCCTACTATGGTTCGCTCAGCCGCTAAGAACCATGAGCATGTTGCAATTGTGACGAATCCAGAAGACTATGACAAAGTATTAGATGAGCTCAAAAATGAAGGTAGCTTATCTCAGCGTACTCGTTTTGATTTGGCTGTTAAAGCGTTTGAGCATACCTCAAATTATGATGGGATGATCGCAAACTTTTTAGGAAATAGACTTGAATCATTTGACGAGCCATCTGAGTTTTCTCGTACTATAAACATTCAAATGACCAAATCTCAGGATTTACGTTATGGTGAAAATCCACATCAAAAAGCAGCGTTTTATACTGAAACTGACAGTTTAGTAAATGGATGTATATCAACCGCCAAACAGCATCAGGGTAAAGAGCTGTCTTATAATAACATTGCAGACACTGATGCTGCGCTTGAATGTGTTAAATCATTTAGTGAGCCTGCGTGTGTGATAGTTAAGCATGCCAATCCATGCGGCGTGGCTATTAATGCAGATCAAATGATAGCTTATAAGACGGCATTTAGTACTGATCCTGAATCATCATTTGGTGGTATCATCGCTTTTAATCGTCCACTTACTAAACCAGCTGCTCAGTCTATCGTGGATAATCAGTTCGCTGAGGTCATCATTGCTCCATCTTTAGAAGAGGGAGTTCTAGAGATAACAGCTAAGAAAAAGAATGTCCGCGTTTTAACTTGTGGTGAATTGCCAAAGCCTACCGAGCGTACTTCAAATCTTGACTTCAAGCGAGTGACAGGCGGGCTGCTGGTTCAAAACCAAGATTTAGGTCTAATTACTGCAAGTGATCTAAATATCGTAACCAAACTTCATCCAACCGAGTCACAAATTAATGATTTGTTATTCACATGGACAGTCGCTAAATATGTTAAATCAAATGCCATCGTCTATGGCAAAGATTTGCGTACCATTGGCGTGGGTGCTGGACAGATGAGCCGTGTCAACTCTGCTCGTATCGCTGCTATTAAAGCGGAACATGCAAACCTAGCTACTAATTGCGCAGTCATGGCTTCTGACGCCTTTTTCCCATTTAGAGATGGTATTGATAATGCAGCCAAAGTCGGTATTAAGGCTATTATACAACCGGGCGGCTCAATACGTGATGATGAGACCATTGCTGCTGCAGATGAACATGGTATAGCTATGGTATTTACTGGTATGCGCCATTTCCGTCACTAAACGCTATAAATCAAGTATGAATTTAAAGCGCAGCCATATCATATACTGAACGAAAAGCTATAGTCAGCTAGATACAAAACGGTTACGGTGTTAACCTTGCTTGCCCTACTATAGTAGTACTTGCACTCGGTTGCCTTGTAACCATTTTAGATTTATTTACTATATATAGCGCCTAATAAAACTCAACTTTTGAGCGATATAAAAATAAACCCATTGACTAAAAATCAATGGGTTTTATTTTTACTATTCAACTGTCTAATCTAATTGATCTAAATATCTAACCTAGCTTATTTAATCAACTGAGTTAAATGATTTAGTGACAGAAAAAAAGTTAAGCTTTCTTTTACTAATGGCTAACTGCTAGTTCAATTAGCCTCACATTTAAACCATTCAGCTCACATATTTACAGCCCAGCCACATCATTGATAATATCCTCATTTTTAGCGATAGGGATAGCTTCTCGTAAATATTGTATATAGTCATTAAACTGCTCTATACCTCTATTTTGTCTTTCAGTAGCAGTGGTCATCATACGCTCTTCAAGGGCCACATCATCAGCTGAACCACGATTGATATCTCCAAGCACTAAGATAGAGGCGCCCGATTGGGTTTTTTGAGCAACGGCTTTACCTTGAGCCTTATCAGTATCACTACTAAATGCCGCAGCATTTTCTGCAGGTAATAGTTTATTATTTTGACGATTTAACTCACCCAAATCTTCAAAACTTATACCCGCTGAATTTATACCATTTTCATTGATTTTTGCAACCAATGCTTTTGCGGTATCCAGTGCTTTTTGCGTCGCCTTTTCTCTAATTAACACCGCTTTGATTCTATCAGAAGCTTGATCAAGACTTAAAGGCGCTACCGGCCTATAGTTACTAGACTGTAGCCATACAGTGCCGTCGTTTATTTTAATACTTGGACTAACTGATTCATCTTCAATAATAAAATCATCAAAAGCAGCTTCGATTATCGCAGGTTGATTAAGCTTAGTATAATTATTAGTCTCAGTATAGTTATCAATCTTATGAACCTCTAACTCTTCTTGCTGAGCTATATCTGCAATACTCACACCATCTATTGCCATATCATTGATACGTGTAATTTTATCAGCTATAAGTTGATCTTTTTTCTGTCTTTGAACTTTGGTGATGATTTCTTCACGTTTGTCATCAAGTGATGGTATAGAATTAGACGAGATATCCGTGACTTTAAAGAGTTGATACCCAAAATTTGTCTGTACAGGATCAGAGATATCATCAATATTAAGCGAATCAATAACTTTAGCTACTTTTGTTCCGTCTTCTCCAAACATATCTGGATTAAACGTACCGATATCACCGCCATTTTGAGCACTTACTGGATCTTGTGATACCTCTTTTGCTAACTTATCAAAACTTTCGCCTGCATTTAAACGTGTTTTAATATCATTTATTGTCTTCTCGGCCTCATTACCTGTTATCAATATTTGACTGACTCTTTTAGACTCATCAGTAACAAAATTAGCTTTAAATGCGTCATATTCTGCCTGAATCTCTTCATCAGTTATATCGTCCATATTGACGCTTTCAGGATTCAATAGTATATAAGACAAGTCTACCTTTGATACACTATTTAAATCATTTTTGTGTTGGTTGTAATAATCTTCGATATCTTTAGCAGAGACCTGAACCTTATCTTTATAATCTTGCCAAGAAAATCTATGTAGCGAAATTTCGCGACTTTCTCGCTTTAGAGAAATCAAATCATCAATATCACTATTTGGATATAAAGCAGTATGAGTTACCCCATTAAATAACTGCATTAAATTTAATTGTTGACGATACTGATTGAATAACTGCTCCTTGGTAATCCCTTGTTGTCTTAAGGTAGCAGCAAAGCGTTCGTTTGAAAATTGACCATTATTATCTAAAAAGCTACGTTCTTGCAATAGTAAGTCGTTAATCACTCTATCAGACACATGTAACCCAAGATGTTTAGACTGTTCTTGAAGTAATGCGCGATTGATCAAGTTTTTGAGTACTTCGCTATTTAACGTATTCGTATTGATATTGCTTGGATCAACTCCGCTTTGCATTAATTGATTTCTACGAGCAGTAATACTTTCTTGATATTCGGTACGACTAATTGATTGCTCCCCTACTTTAGCAACTTCATTAATACTTGAACTGCCACTAAAGTAGCTTTCAAGACCAAGAATTGCTAGTGGTGACAAACAAAGCATCAAAAAGATTCTACCTGGCCAGCTCTTAAGAAAATTACGTATTGATTCCATAGTACATATCAGTCTTGGTTGTTTAAGGTTAACGACATATCATACTCGAAAAAATTGTACGACACAAAAAAAACGCACCCTAAGGTGCGTTATCATTACGAATAAAATTAAATTCAAATAGTGGATATTCAACTCAAAGATTTAATTAACCTTGATTTAAGCGATCTTTAAGACCTTTACCCGCTTTAAAGTGTGGTACACGACTTGCAGGAATCTGAAGCTCATCACCAGTTTTAGGGTTACGGCCAGTACGTGCTTTGCGATCTTTAACGCTAAATGTACCAAAACCAACTAATGAAATAGTATCGTTGCTTTCTAGAGCTTCACCAACACTTTCCATCATAGCATTTAGAGCGTCAGCAGCTTGAGTTTTGTTAAGACCACTTTTCTCAGCGATGCTATCAACTAATTCTGATTTGTTCATAAAGAATTCCTTAAATTGGGTTTAATTCGGGGTAAATTTTATCGCTTAAACATTAATTAAGCAATAACCAAGCCTATAAAGACTACAAAACAGCGCAAAAAATGCACTTTATATTTCTAATATGTTCTTTATATAGGTTGAATCATTTGCAGTTATAACAAGGGCTATTAAAATGTGCAAGTTAAATTACATATTCTAGTAGATTTATATACTCATCATATATTATAACTGGCTTGTAGAAGTTATTTTATACCTTTAAATACAATAAGATTCAAGTATTTAAACTCTTATTATTATAATTTATTGAATAAATATAATTTAAGAATCAATACTTAAAATTCTTTTGATAATTATCAATATATTTAAAACTATAATTATATTGAAATCTTTGAATAAATTTAATATTCCAAAATTATTAAAAGTCATGGTAACGCTAAATTATAACGATAAAGGTATAGGTTTAAACCTCTTTAAGTATGCTTGCTATATTAATACACAGTTCATCTTCTAAATGCAAGTAAATAAAGGGAGGTAAACTCAATGTTCAAAAGATATTAAGCCATTAGTATTGATAAAAATTAAAGTAATAAATCATGATTAATGAGCTAACTCATAAACTTTAAGTTTAACTAACTTATATAAACTTATGATATTGCTTATAAATATAGGTACATAAAAAACTTTCAAAAATTTTTATATTACGCTATTAACTTTTCATTACTTAACTATTTATTACTATAGTGGTTATGTTGAATTATCTGCAATATGCTATTATTTAACACGGTTTTGATGGCTTAGAATCTAACTCTAACTTAGTGAATTGAAAATAATTAATAATTGTTAGTTTATAGTTAATAGTTTAAATAAAAATAGTTAACCCTTACGTATTCAATATTTGTCCCTACACACTTCAGTCTATTTAAAATTTAGTAACAGACTTTTATAACGACATACTTTTTTAACAATAGACTTTTTTAAATAATAATAAGGTTTCGCATGAATCAAAATCCTATCACAAACTCTATATTAAATATGGTACTGGTATTAGCAGAATCTGTTATTTCCATCGTGTTAAGGTTTGATCCCAACCTGCGTAAAGCAATGTACCCATTAGCTAAGTCTAATACGACGGTTTGTATACGAAGCTATTTGCCACATACTCAAGTTTTCGCGACGTTTAACAACCGCGGGGTGTTATTAGATACCAAACTAGCAGACGATCATCAAAAAGCCGATGTCGTCATTAATGCTTATAGTCATCAACTTATTAATTCGTTAATCAGCAATGACCCTAAGCAAATCAGTAAATTAACTATGCGAGGAGCAACTGAAACTGTGGTCCAATTGCGCCACTTTTTAGTTCAGCTTGGTATTGCTAGTCTGTTCCAAAGTTTAATACGTACATTTAAGGGTGACAATAAATCGGACAAACCCAAATCTACTGAGGAAAATAAGCCAGACTACAAAGCAAGAATTCAAGAACAACAAGAACAGCTTAATGTTTTAAGTATGCGGAATCATGAGCTTGAAATGACTATAAAAGAGGTACAAAGTAAGCAGAAAGTCACTTTGATTGCGCTAGTAGTTGTCTCTTTAGTTGCTATCGGCGCTATAATTGGATGGATATTGTAGTTAAAGTATTAAAGTGATTTAAGTACTTGATTAGGTACGTGAGTCGAGAACTTTGCTTTACTTATTAGGTAATATATATCTAATTACTATGACATATTAAAACCTCTTACACTAAATATCTCTCATACTTAATATCTCTTATATTCTATACATTATTAAAACTTTTATATAAAAGAGGCGTATTGAAGATTTCAATACGTCTGTTTTGTTATGTACTATTCAGTCTATTTTAGCCCTTTTTAAAGAGACGTTAAGATACTTTAAATGACTAAAATAATTAGCCCTATTTGTGCTAATTCTACCTGCCTATAGCTTGCGTTTTAATCTATCCCCCCCCATATAGCAAGTAACATCCACCTATTGTAATTAAATAACTACTTTAATTTTTTTGCCAGTTAAATCTCTTCATTCGATAATTAAGTTTTATTTTTTTAAGATATATTGCCTTACAAAAACTTTACTATCAATACAATATTTAATCTTGACTAAATTACTCAGGTTTAATTATAATAGCTTTATTATAATTCATAGTAAGCTTTGGAGGCACGATGCGCTTAACTACTCGAGGAAGATATGCGGTTACTGCGTTACTTGATTTGGCTATTCAAGATAGTGACACTTCAAGCGCTGTTTCCTTATCTGATATAGCAAAACGCCAATCAATTTCGATATCTTATTTAGAACAGCTTTTTTCTAAATTAAGAAAAGCTGGATTAGTCACTAGTACTCGAGGTGCCTTTGGTGGTTATCATCTTGCTAAACCTTTAGCTGACATTGATGTCATGACCATAATCACTGCCGTTGATGAATCTATTAATGCGATGCAATGTGATGGTAAGGGCAACTGTCAAGGTGGTGCGATGTGCTTAACCCATGATTTGTGGTGTGCACTATCAAAACATATCGAACAATATTTAAGAAACATTACTCTAGATCAATTATTACAAATGGAGAATGTGAGTGATGTTGCAGCGCGTCAACAATTGATTTCTGAGACCGCAACTGATATTTCATTAAATAACCTAAACCCTAATATTATATTCTCAGCCAGTGAGGTTAAACCAGTATGAGTAACTTAGATCGCCCTATTTATCTTGATTATGCAGCAACAACTCCTGTAGATCCTCAGGTTGCTAAAGTTATGGCTGAATACATGACCTTTGATGGCATGTTTGGTAACCCAGCATCACGCTCGCATGGATATGGCTGGCAAGCTGAAGAAGCAGTAGAAAACTCGCGCCAGCAAATTGCAGACCTTATTAATGCAGACTCACGTGAGATTGTATTCACATCAGGCGCGACTGAGTCGGACAACTTAGCCATTAAAGGTGCCGCTCACTTCTACGAAGGTCGTGGTAAACATATTATTACGAGCAAAATCGAACACAAAGCTGTCCTTGATACTTGTCGTCAACTTGAGCAAGAAGGTTTTGAAATCACTTATCTTGTTCCGCAAGAAAGTACAGGCTTAATCCTACCAGAGCAAGTTAAAGAAGCTATGCGCGAAGATACCATCTTAGTATCTTTGATGATGGTTAATAATGAGCTCGGTACACTTACTGATGTAAAAGCTATTGGCGAGATTACTCGAGAAGCTGGTGTTATATTCCATGTAGATGGTGCTCAAGCAGCTGGTAAGACGGAAATAGACTTGCAAGACATGAAAATTGACTTGATGAGTTTCTCAGGTCATAAAGTTTACGGTCCTAAAGGTATTGGCGCTTTATTTGTACGCCGTAAACCGCGTGTACGTATTCGTGCTGAACAACATGGCGGTGGCCACGAGCGTGGTATGCGTTCAGGCACTCTGCCAACACACCAGATTGTTGGTATGGGGGAAGCGTTTGCTATTGCTGGTGAGCGTCTCCAAAATGATAGAGCTCATGCTCAAAAGATGCATGATAAGCTTTGGGCTGGTGTACAAGATATCGAAGAGATCTATCTAAATGGTAGTCTTGAAAATAGCGTGCCTCATATTATCAATATTAGTTTTAACTTTGTTGAGGGTGAGTCGTTAATGATGTCGCTTAAAGACATGGCTGTCTCTTCTGGATCAGCTTGTACGTCTGCTACGCTTGAGCCGTCATATGTACTTCGTGCTATCGGACGTCCGGACGAACTGGCTCATAGCTCAATACGTTTTAGTTTCGGTCGTTATACTACCGAAGAAGATATTGATGTTATATTGGCTCAAATTCATGAAGCGGTAGATAAGCTTAGAGATTTGTCTCCACTTTGGGATATGTATCAAGACGGTGTTGATTTAAACACGGTTGAATGGGCTGAACATTAATATTAAATGAACATCAATAATAGCTAACCATTAACATAGCTAGCAAGTAAATATTAAATAATAATATTCATATTTTGATAGGTTAAAACCTAGGAGTAATACAATGGCTTATAGTAATCAAGTAATTGACCATTATGAGAATCCACGTAACGTTGGTAATTTAGATAAAAATGCGACTAATGTCGGTACTGGTATGGTTGGTGCACCCGCTTGTGGTGATGTCATGCGCTTACAGATCCAAGTAGATGATGATGGCATTATTGAAGATGCAAGATTTAAGACGTATGGTTGCGGATCAGCTATTGCCTCAAGCTCATTAGTTACTGAGTGGTTAAAAGGTAAAACGTTGGATCAAGCTGGTGAGATTAAGAACAAACATATCGCCGAAGAGCTTGCTCTACCGCCAGTTAAAGTGCATTGTTCAGTATTAGCAGAAGATGCGATTAAAGCCGCTATTCATGACTATCAAGCAAAAAGTAATTTAAAAACCGATGCTTAATATGAGTTAAATAGTGTCGGTGAAACACAAGCTAATGAATTTAAGCTATTGAATTAAATCAAAAGCTACTGAATAAAATAAGTAGGAAAGTCTATATGATTGAATTGACCAAACGCGCAGCTAAACATGTGACAGATTATTTAGATAATCGTGGTCATGGTGAAGGTATACGGGTGGGAATTCGCACTGCTGGGTGCTCAGGACTAGCCTATGTACTTGAATTTGTTGATGAACCTGATGAGGTTGATGAAAAATACACAAGTAATGGTGTCAATATTTTTGTCGATCCCAAAAGCATGGTTTATCTTGATGGCTTACAAATGGATTATGTGGTTGAAGGTCTTAATGAAGGCTTTAAATTTACTAATCCAAATAAAAAAGGCGAATGTGGTTGTGGTGAATCTTTCACCGTTTAACTTATATCATCTATGATACTGCATCATAAGTTTTGAAGTATTGCTTCTATTACTCGACTGTTTTATTACTTACCTTATTACCTTTAGCTGACGACGTTGTTCGTCAGCTTTAGTTTTTAATATTATAATATTTATAACTGATATAACTCCTATAATTAGTAAGCTTGCTTCTTATTCTAGTATGGATATCTAAGGGTTTACCTATTTACATGTTACGATAACTCACTTTTAAATATTATCATCCTTATTCATTTTTCAATACAATAAACTTATGTCTAATATTAAACCTTCATTTTCAAACTTTTTTGATTTATATGATCAGCCTGTGGCTTTTGATATTGATACATCAATGTTAAATCAAAAATTAAGAAGCCTTCAAAAGCAGTTTCATCCCGATAATATAAGTGGCAGTAGCACTGCTCAATCTCAGCAAAATTCTGCGGTTATAAATCACGCCTATGAGATACTATTAAATCCCGATAGCCGTGCAACCTATCTATTAGAGCTTTCTAATCAAGAGCTTAATACCGATAAGTCTATAAGCGATTTAAATTTTTTAGACGATGCTATGGATTTACGAGTTTCATTAGAGGATGCTGAAAGTAATCAGGATATCGATACATTACAGTCCCTCAAGGCAAGCGTTGATACCCGTATTGATGACTATTCCGATCGATTTAAAAGCGCTTATTTAGATCAAGACTGGAACAGTGCTATTGATGCGACGCAAAAGCTTAAATTTCTTGTTAAGCTAAAAAGAGATATTAATACCGCTATTGATACCAGTCAGCAAAGTCATGACAATGATGATGATTTGTATATATAAAGTTACATTTATAAAATTGAATTTATAGAGTTATGGTTTGATTTTATACTATATATTTTGCATAGTTAGACTCAAGAACACTGTCACTTATGAACACTGTCACTTAAGAAAAGTGTCATTTGACCCTATTTATCGCTTTATAGTAAATTTTCTTTTTTTTATTTCATATTTTCTTAACCGATTGAGTTTTATATGTCTTTATTACAGATTGCTGAACCTAACAAAAGTACCAAACCGCATGAACATAAATATGCTATTGGTATAGATTTGGGGACGACACGTTCTATGGCCGCTGTAGTGCGCTCGGGTAAAGCATCTTTAATAGAAGCGCCTACTTCTAAGTCGCAAAAGGACATGACAAATTCAACCGAAGCTGCTGTTATTCATAACCCTAAAAGCAGCACGACTCTATCGAATGAAAGCCCTACAGATACCCTACTACCTTCGGTTGTTTACTATGGAAATAACTTAAATACGTCTAATCCTGTTGTAGGTAGCTTGGCGCTTGAGCAGTTCGAAACTGATCCCAGTAACACCATCATCTCTGCTAAACGCTTTATGGGTCGAAGCATCAAAGACATCAAATTTTCGCACCCTTATGAGTTGAAAAGCACTGATGCCCAGCAAGCATCCATGCCTTCGTTTATCACGTCACAAGGTGATATTTCGCCGGTTGAAGTATCAGCCCAGATACTTCGAACATTAAAAAATCGTGCTGAACTAGCGTTACCAGATGACAGTCTGCAAGGTGCGGTCATTACCGTACCTGCTTATTTTGATGAAGCTCAGCGTCAAGCAACAAAGGATGCCGCAAAGCTTTCGGGACTTGAGGTATTACGCTTATTAAATGAGCCTACAGCTGCAGCAGTTGCTTATGGTCTTGATCGAGACGCTACGGATACTAAAGAAAAGATTTATTTGATATATGATTTGGGCGGCGGTACTTTTGATGTGTCGTTACTCAAGATGAATGATGGGGTATTTGAGGTACTTGCTACAGGAGGCAACAGCGCATTAGGCGGAGATGACATGGACCGCCTGATTATGGGCTGGCTATTAAAACAAGCCGGTCTAAATCCTGCGGATTTGTCTGCTCAGCAGAGATCAAAAATTGCACGCCAAGCTGAAAGGTACAAACAAAAGCTTTCCGATACTGATCGTGTTGACGTAACTTTAGATATAGCAAATACAACTTGGCAGGGCACGCTTGATTCAGATTCATTAACTCAAATCATTGAACCGATTACTCGTAGAGCTTTAGCGACCTGTGAACAAGTTATTCGCGATGCTAATATAAAACCTGATCAACTTGATAATATTATCATGGTGGGTGGTTCTACGCGCATGCCAGTCATTCAAAATTCAGTGCATGATTTTTTTGGTATCAAACCACTGTCTCATTTAAACCCAGATGAAGTAGTGGCTTTAGGTGCAGCTGAAGTGGCAGATCAGCTCATTAAAGATGACAAGTCTAACAATGTCTTATTATTAGATGTGACACCACTGTCTCTAGGTTTGGAAACGATGGGCGGACTGGTTGAAGTTGTGATACCGCGTAATACCCCTATTCCTGTCGCTAAAAAACAAACCTTTACGACTTATCAAGATGGTCAGACAGGAATGGTGATACATGTTGTGCAAGGCGAACGCGATACAGTCGAGCACTGTCGCTCACTTGGCCGCTTTGAGTTATTTGGTATTCCACCTATGAAGGCAGGTCTTGCACGTATAGAAGTTACTTTTGATATTGATGCGAATGGCCAATTATCTGTAAGCGCTGAAGAATCCACAACGGGCGTTAAAAGTGATATTAAAATCACGCCATCTTATGGACTGAGCGACGAACAACAAGAAGCGCTATTACGCTCTGGGTTTGAATATGCTGAGCAGGATAAGCTTTCACGCAGCTTGATTGAAGCGAAAGTCGAAGCTGAACGGGAGATACTTGCATTGAAGTCTGCTATGCATGAATATGGTAATTTATTATCTGAAACTGAACTAAACGATCTTAGTAAAGCCATACTAGATTTAGAAACTGCTTTAAGCCAGACCTCAGCCAGCGCAAAAGAGGATCTAAGTGCTATCAAAGATAATGTTGATGCCAAACAATCACAATTGAAACCGTTAAGTGATAGCTTCGCTGCTCGTATTATGAACTTAAGTATTAAACAATCGTTATCAGGTACCAGTGCAGAAGACTGGACTGAATAGGAACTTATTTACAATTTATATTTGAAATGATCATATCTTACTATCTTGGATACTTTTATGCCTAAAATTACATTATTACCTCATCACGAAATATGCCCAGAAGGAGCGGAAGTAGAATTAGACAATGGACAAAACCTATGTAAAGGTCTTCTAGAAAAGGGATTTAAGATTGAACATGCCTGCGAGATGTCAAAAGCATGTACAACGTGTCACGTTGTGATTCGTAAGGGATTTAATAGCTTAGAAGAGATGGATGATATTGAAGCTGACTTACTTGATAGGGCTTGGGGACTCGAACCCGATTCACGCTTATCTTGTCAAGTTATCGTTGAAGACACTGACCTATTGATTGATATCCCCAAATACACACTTAATCATGCTAAAGAGAATCATTAATTACGTTAATTCTTTAAAGTTATATAAATAAGACACCTCAAGGGTGTCTTTTTTTATTTTATATATGTCATTATCGGTTATGTCATTTGCCAATCAAAAGGCATTTGATTATGTCCTCTTAAGGCCATCATTAGCGTTTGTTTCATGGCTAAGTATACTTCTTGAGTATAGGGTACGGATGGCGTTCCCCACACTGGATTAGGCCATGCTAAATCATTTTGAAAACGTACAATATGATGAAAATGAAGCTGAGGGACTTGGTTACCGAGTGCAGCCACATTCATCTTGTCTGCGTTGAATGTCTTTGCTAATTGGCTTGATAGCCAGCTTGATTCACGTAAAAACTGAGCTTGATCTTCAGCTGATAGCTCATAAATTTCTTGTACTCCAGCAACTCTAGGTATCAAAATCAACCAAGGAAACTGGCAGTCATTTATTAAACGACAAGTAGACAAAGGAAAGTCGCCTACTAAAAACGAGTCTTTGGCAAGTGTCGGATGAAGTTGAAACATATTTGCTCTCTGATTTTTATATAAATTATTTGTTAGCTATTTTATCAGGTATTGCCTAGATATTATAGATGTTGATAAGGTTTAATTGGGTTTACTTGGATGTGGCAGTCTATAGTCAAAGAAGTCTAAAATGGTGACAATGCAACCGAGTGCAAGTACTACGCCTGTAGAATTAGTGAGGTTAACGCCATAACCGTTTAGTAGTTCGCTGACTATATAAATAAACTCGTCAAATCTAAGCACAAGGTCTAAAAAATAGCCACCGTCAGTACCACATTTGAATGTTCAACAGACCCTAAGTCCATACACAAAAAAAACAGCCTTAAGGCTGCTTTACGAATAGGTATAGTTTCCAAATACCATCTTAACTAGTCGTTCTTATTATTGTCCTTTTGTTCTAATAGTCATCCTTGGTATCGAATATAACTTTTAACCTGAGTACTTAATTAATTGTACATTACATTTCCACGGCGTCATCTGCCTCATCGTTACCCCATTCTGGCGAATTTAATTCTTCAAGTTCAATCGCAAAATGCACATTTCGTTTATTATTAATATATGGAGTACTTGTAAATACGTTGCTATTGACTCCCCTGCTATTTATTACTTTATGTCTTAATATTGTATACGAACTCACTTCTGCCTCCTTCACTATTTTATTTATTGAAATATATACTAAATACAATAAATGACAACGCTATGAAGTATTGATGACAATTTTATGACTATCTAGGGTGTTCAATACAGCTGTCCTGATGAAGTTATGGCAATGTAGTGTGGTTAAGGCTATGAAGTTTTGGCTATATAACCAAATTCAAAGTCAATTGACTGGTTGTGTAACCGACATTTACTCGTTGGATTTTTCATTGACGTGTTTGGAGAAGTGATTTAATAATTCGTGTACCACATCAATGCGCTTTTGAGGCGTATCGAGCTTATCAGGATTGGTATAGCGTATCCCTGATGCACCGTTCATGCGGTATCGATTACCATCTGACTGTATTAGTTTTATAATAGCCAGCGCTTCCACTGGCGTATCAGGAGCGAATTCTAGTGATACACTGTTTGTGGTTGCGTCTATTTTATTAATGGCTAATGGTTCAGCTTTAACGCGTAACTGATGAATTGCAAGGAGCTGTATGGTTTGTTCTGGTAACGCACCAAATCGATCAATCATCTCTGTACGAATATTTGTCAGGGTATCTTTATCCTCAGCATTACTGATACGTTTGTAGAACAATAAACGCTGCGGCACATCATTGACATAATCTTCAGGAATTAAAGCGGAACAATGTAGATTGATTTCGCTAGTTAGTGATAAAGGTGTATTAAGATCAGGCTCTTTCCCAGATTTAATGGCTTTAGTCGCCCGCTCTAACATATCCATGTACAAACTAAACCCAATAGCTTGCATGTTGCCACTTTGCTGTTTACCAAGTAACTCACCTGCACCGCGAATTTCAAGATCTTCACTTGCCAACATAAAGCCAGCACCTAGAGTATTTGCACGCTCCACCGCCATCAAACGTTTTCTGGCATCGCCCTTAAGCCCTTTCACCGATGGCACCAGTAAATAACAATATGCTTGATGATGGCTTCGTCCTACTCGCCCGCGCAGCTGATGTAGCTGAGCTAAACCAAATTTGTCAGCACGTTCTATAATTATGGTATTGGCATTGGGCACATCAATACCCGTTTCGATAATGGTAGTACATACCAATACGTTAAACTTTTTGTGATAAAACTGCTGCATCACTTGCTCAAGACCACGCTCGTTCATTTGACCGTGCGCAACCCCTACTCTTGCTTCAGGTACTAACTCACGAATGTTTTCAGCCATTCTCTCGATACTTGCGACGTCATTGTGCAGTAAATAGACCTGCCCGCCACGCAGCAATTCACGCAAGATGGCCTCTTTCATGAGTGGATCGGACTTTTGCATCACAAAAGTCTTAATAGACAGTCTTCGCGCTGGCGGCGTAGCTATGATTGACATATCACGCATATCCGTTAGGGCCATATTCAAAGTTCGCGGTATGGGCGTCGCTGTCATGGATAGACTATCCACATCGCTTTGAATCGCTTTAATGCGCTCTTTGTGGCGCACCCCAAAGCGGTGCTCTTCATCGACAATCATCAATCCTAAATTGGCAAATTTTACATCTTTTTGCAGTAATTTATGCGTCCCGATAACAATGTCTACTTTTCCAGCTGCCAAATCTTCTAAAACTTTATCTTGATACTTTTTACCCCCAAATCTCGATAAAGTCTCGACTCTAATAGGCCAATCTGCAAAGCGGTCCTTAAAGTTGTCTTCATGCTGACCGGCAAGTAAGGTAGTCGGTACCAGTAACGCGACCTGATAACCACTATTTACTGCAATAAATGCCGCTCGCATGGCAACTTCGGTTTTACCAAAGCCGACATCGCCGCATATTAACCTATCCATAGGTTTGTTTTGCTTCATGTCATGCATTACTGCATGAATAGCATTGGCCTGATCTGGTGTTTCTTCGAATGCAAACTGACTAGCAAACAGCTCATATTGATCTGTTTCAACCTTAAAATTAATTCCTTCTTTTGCTTGACGCCGAGCCTGCATATTAAGAAGCTCTGCTGCAACATCATGAATTTGTTCGAGCGCTTTTTGCTTGGCTTTATCCCATTTACCACTACCAATTTTATGTAGTGGTGCTAATGCTGGATCGCCGCCACTATATCGGCTAATGAGCTGTAGATTTGCGACAGGTACATAAATACTGGCATCGTCTGCATATTTAAGATGAATAAACTCTTGCTCACCCTCACCTGCATCAATGGTTATTAGACCATGATAACGCCCTATGCCCTGATTAATGTGTACAACTGGACTGCCCTCAGTCAGCTCTGTGACACTTTTGATCAAGAACTCTTCTGAGACATCACTTTGACGACGTCTACGAGTCTGTAATACTTGCCTACCAAAGAGCTGGGTTTCGCTAACGATAGAAAGCTCACCCTCTATCACTACCCCACGCTCTAAAGGTGCAATAGTTAAGCCAACAATGGGTTTAAGATCGAGGTCGTTTTGCTGAGGTGACTTGTATAACGGACTGGTTAAAAATTCATTAAGATTATTAAATGTTTTGACATCCAGCTTACCTTTAAATAGCTCTAAAAGTATCTCACGGCGTCCCGCTGTTTCTGCGACGACTAATATTGGACGGCGTACATCTTGAGGATTTGCACCATTTATACGCTGTCCAACATCTTCCCATGGCTCTGAGGCGTAGGCCAATAACTTAGCGAGCGGTTCGGCTTTTTGATGACTGACGGGCAGATCTGGGGGAATCTTAATTGGCAGCTTAACCTTACCACTTTGACTGTCATTTTCTGCGCCTAAATCCTGATGACTCAAGACGATACGCGAGTAGTCATTGAGCTTTTCGTTCAGTGCATTGCTCGGTAAATACAAAAGAGCTGGGTTGAGAATGGGCTTATCGATATCATGGCGACGCTCTTCATAACGGCGCTGAATTTGAGACCAAAAGTCAGCTTGAGCTTCAGCAATATGCTCGTCTGCAATGAATAAAGCATCTTTTGGCAGGTATGAAAACAGATGACCAGTTTGAGACCAATCTTCAAGATCGAAGAATAAAGGCTGATAGTATTCAATGCCGCTACTGGCGATTCCTGCCATCACATCTTTATGTAGCTCAAACTTGCGGGCACTGGTTTTTGGAAACATGGCAGCGAAGTTATTGCGGAAGGTATCTCGCCCTTCTTCAAGTGGAAACTCTTTTGCAGGTAATATCTGAAACTCTGTGATGGGCTTAGAAACATCGGGTAATTTATGGAGTAAAGACAATGATTCTACGGATAAATCATGCTTGTTGGCACTGTCTGTATCTGAACGACTTGATACCAGCTCTACGAGGGTTTGGGTAGATAAGGTACGCTGGGTTTGCGGGTTAAAAAATCTTATGGTTTCGATTTCATTATCAAACAAATCTAGGCGTAGAGGAAAGGGCTGACCCATAGCAAATATATCTACCACACTACCGCGAACGGCAAACTCCCCTGGCTCAAACACATTGTCGACAGCTCGGTATCCTGCTGTAGCCAACATTTCACGCTGCGTTTCAATATCAAATACATCTCCGGCACTGAGATCAAAGTGCTGCCCAATAAGCCAGCTTGGGGGTGCAACGCGGTGCATGAGGGTTTGAATACTGATGAGTAAAATACCCTCTTTTGGCATTTCGGTAAGTAGATTTATCCGTTCACTAACGATATCTTGATGCGGCGACAACTCATCATAGGTTAGGGTTTCCCAGTCTGGAAATACATAAGCATCTACGCCGCAAAAAGCCAACTCTGTTTCAATTTGATTAAGCTGGTTTTGATCTTTGGTCACCATGACCTTTAAGCGGTTTTCGACATTAGCCTCTGGGCAATCGGTTAGGCTTGCAAGCCACAAACTTCCCGCAGCAGCATGTGCAGGATATAGCCATCGCCTATGTTCTGTTTTGATTGGAAATAGTTGTTTGTTGATGGGGGTAAAGATATCAGTTAACGGATGCTTATGGTGTTTGGGCATAATGGTGAAATTTTTATCCTTAAGGGTAGCCGATCTTATAGATAGCCAATTTGTTAATTAGGGACACGCCCTAGACTCTTTTTTAAAGTGCTTACTACACGCACTAATGTAAAATGCTGACTTTTAGCGATGACTTTTAGCGCTAAATTATAGTGCTGACATAAACGGCTGATTGTACGTACCGCCAGTTAATAGGTGGTGCGGTTTAGCCCTGATTGCAGCGGAAATACTTGGTGATGTCCTTGAGTGAAGCGCTAGTCTTAGCGCGTTATCGCGGTAGCAGGAACGCGATAAGATGTAGCGATTCACCAAGGACGAACCAAGATAGTAGCGTAAAGCAGGTATGGCTTCGTTCATACCTATTAAAGCTTATAATTAAATTTTAATGGTTTTGGGTAATTGGTTCACAGTTATTTTCAATTAACTCATTGGAGCAGCTATTAGCGAATATATTAACCCGTTTATGCTAAATCAATAGAACATTAAATGCCTTATCAAATTGTTAAAACGCCAACATAATTGACTTTATGTTAGCGTATATCGTTTTAACAACTATTAAATGTCTTTAAAGTAAAGGTTTTTCGCTGGCGATAATGCCATTGTTATCGGTATATATGTACATTCCTGAGGTGAGTGTCAAATCACCAAAGCGTATTTCGATATCGGTTTGACCTTCACCGCGCCGAGTTGATTTGCGCGGTATACATCCTAGCGCTTTGACGCCAATATCCATTTGCACCATATCATCGACATCACGTACACACCCATATACGATCACGCCTGCCCAGTCATTATCAATTGCTGATTGCGCTATCATATCGCCCAGCAGCGCACAGCGCATTGAGCCACCACCGTCTACTACTAAGACTTTCGCCTCGCCGTTGTCATCGCGCCCATCGCTATTTAAGAGCTCTTTGACGCGGCTGTTATCTTCAAAGCATTTGACTGTTACGATTTCACCGCAGAATTTGTCTTTGCCGCCGAAGCTTTGAAAGGTTTTGCCTTCTATATTAGGCAAGCAAACTTGGCTTTCAGGGTTGGCATCTAATAAATCACAGGTTACAAAGTTGGTTTTGGTCATTTCAGTCATCGCTTTACCCTTTTAGTTAGACATCTTTTGGTTAGAGATAGTTTAGTTAGGCATGGTTTGGTATTTTATATATGGTTTGGTGATTTATATATGAACATAAGTTTAGTTACGTTGATAAATAAGCTTAAGACTTTATACGTGTCATCGCAAGCAGTTGTTTGTTTTCAATGATAGTTATCTTGTTTTTGACTTTTTCTTTATCTGTATATCCATCGACGTACTTATGACGATCGTATACTTGCTGGGCGCTTAATGCCATCGCTGCAGCAACGCGCTGTGCTTCAATAGGACGCGAACCAAAAGATTTCGACACCAAAGGTGAGACAAGCTTGAATGCAACTTGCGCAGAGTTCTCAAGCACCCGCCCTTTGTGCATACCCAATAGTAAGGAGGGGCGGAAAATAACCAGCTCTTTATATCCAAGTTGTTTTATTGACTCTTCAAGCTCACCTTTTACTTGATTATAAAAAAATCGACTGTTGGTATCTGCGCCTTTGGCAGATAGTAAATAAAATCGTTCTACACCTTTATTGCAGCATAGCTTCGCAAACTGATAATTAAAACCATAATCAACGGCTTTGAACGCTTGCTCACTACCTGCAAGCCGTTTGGTGGTGCCAAGACAAGTAAATGCATCAGTATTTGCACCGATATCGATGTTTGTCATGGTTTGTTCTAGGTTGCTAAAGTCGCCTAAATGATAATACTGCATATGGCTATCAATATGCTTCGGCGCAACTCTTGAGATGATAATTAAGCTGTCATACATTCGGCTCAAGTACTCAACCAAATGTTGCCCGACCAGACCTGTTGCGCCTATTAAAATGGCTTTTCGATTCATACCTTTTATAACCTATAATTTAGTTCTGTATATTAGTACTGAATAAATGCACAGCGAGAGCTGTTAAAGATTCAATTTGAGTTCAACTAAGAGCTGATATTTAATAATTTTTGCAATTTTTATTTAAGTTATGACATACTCTAAACGCATTTTAGCGTCGCCACAATCAGTTATTCATGTTTGCAATCTTTTGACACAAAGCTTGTCAATTTTGTACACAAATGATATAATCCCGCGCTTTATAGCAAACTAGTCAAATAATAATTTATATGGCTCATTTTAAGTATCTTATTTTTAAGTTGCTTATTTAGTGGTTTAAATTTATTTAGCTGTAGATGTATTTTAATAAGTGGTGTAATTAAATTCACCCAAATTTGCATCTGCTATAAATCTCCTTGCTATTGACAATGGTGTCAATGGCTATTAATCCGTAAGGAGTCCTAAATGCGACATTACGAAGTGGTGCTTATCGTACACCCAGATCAAAGCGACCAAGTAGTAGGTATGGTTGAGCGATATATTAAATTAGTTCAAGACAATAGTGGTGTTGTACACCGTCTTGAAGATTGGGGCCGTCGTCAGTTGGCTTATCCAATCAACAAAATCCATAAAGCTCACTATGTATTATTCAATATTGAGTGTGATGGTGAAACTCTATCAGAGCTTGAAGAGCTATTCCGTTACAACGACGCGATTATCCGTAGTTTGGTTGTTCGTCGTGATGAAGCGATTACTGAGCCTTCGCAGTTAGCTAAAAGTGCTGACGAAAAACGCACTCGCAAATCGCCACGTGAAGACAATGAAAACGATCAGAACGCCGAGTCTGACGCATAATTTAAGCTCATTTAAGGAGAACACCCATGGCACGTTTTTATCGCCGTCGTAAATTTTGCCGTTTTACTGCTGAAGGTATCACTCACATCGACTATAAAGATGTTGAGCTATTAAAACAGTATATTAGTGACAATGGTAAAATTGTACCTAGCCGTATCACTGGTACTTCAAACAAGTATCAGCGTCAATTAGCAACTGCTATCAAACAAGCCCGTTATTTAGCATTGCTACCATACACTGACAACCATCAGTAAGCCAACTTAGGAGTGACTCATGCAAGTTATTTTATTACAGCGTATCGTCAACCTTGGTAAGCTTGGCGATACTGTTGATGTTAAATCAGGTTACGGTCGTAACTTTTTAATACCTCAAGGTAAAGCGTTACCTGCAACAGCTGCGAACGTTGAAAGATTTGAAGCACGTCGTGCTGAGCTTGAAGCCATTGAAGCTGAAGAAATTGCAGCTGCTAAAGAACGTGCGGATGCATTAACTGATGTTAATGTTATTATGCGCGCTAAGTCTGGTGAAGATGGTAAGTTATTCGGCTCTATAGGTACACGTGATATCGCTGATGCACTTACTAAATCAGGTCTTGAAGTTGACCGTTCTGAAGTTAAATTACCAGAAGGTACTTTACGTCAGATTGGTGAATACAAGGTTGATATCCAGCTTCACCATGACATCTTTGCTAATATCTTAGTAACCATTATGTCTGAAGATGGTCTTGCCGAAGCTGCAGCTGCTAAGAAAGAAGCTGACAGAAAGAAAGCTGAAGAAGCAGCCGCTAAGAAAGCTTCTGAAGAACCTGTTAACGAAGAAGCTGAAACTGCAGTAACTTCTAGCGAAGAGACTGAAGAAGAAGCTACCTCTACTGAAGAAGCTTCAGAATAATAAGAGTATTATAAAGCTTATAGTTTAGTAAAAAGTCAGCTTAGGCTGGCTTTTTTTATATCGTCATTTTAATACTGTAGTTAAAGTAATCTAAAATAATTACTATGCAACCGAGTGCGAATACTATATTTAAAGAACTTTAAAGTAGTCACAAGGCAACCTAGAGCAAGTACTACTAGGGTAGGCTTAACGAGGTTAACACCGTGACTCTTTATAAGTTCGCCGACTATAGTACATTAGGGCGAGTGAGGTTGCACCGTAACCGTTTAGTAGTTCGCTGACTATATTCTTATATAGAAGTTTTATACTAAAGGTCTTGATATTTCTTATTTAAGACTAATATATAAGTTGTGTGAGACGTTATACCTTATTATTAAATAAGTGCTTTTTAAGGACAGCATCCAATAAGACTCAATGGATCAAACTTGTTTAAAACACTGAAATATAGTATAATATGTCGTTCTATCAATTGGGGATGTTCTGGCTTCGACGCTGGTGATGAAACTCAATGATGCATGTCGAGAGTATATGTCCTCTCGTAAATCAAACATATATTGTTATAGTCGCAAACGACGAAACTTACGCTCTAGCAGCTTAAACCCTGCTTACTCCTCTGCCCTTTACCCATAGTGGGTTAGACGAGTTGAAGCGCACGCATATGGGTTCGCTTAAGCAACTGCCTTAGTTGTTTGGGTTCAAACTTAAAGGATCGCCCAATCCAACCTGACTGTCGGTTCGGTGCGGGCTAAAACTAAAGACAGACCCTAAACATGTAGATTCATGAGCGTAGTGCTGGCGGACGCGGGTTCAACTCCCGCCATCTCCACCATATTCTTAAAAGCTTGTCACATTAATGTGGCAAGCTTTTTTTATGTTTATACTATAATCTGCTTTAATAACGTATCTACTCTAACCTCTCGTATGTTCGAAATTTTCGATATGAGTTCGACATTCTGACATTTTAAAGTCTTGATGCAACTTAAAGTCTTGATGCATTAAAAAATGTTGATCCATCTTAAAGCGTTTATGCATCTTAAAGGGTTGATGTATCACTGCTCTTTTAATTGTTTGATGAACATAAATAATGCCGTTTTAGCCGCTCGTATTTGAACTGCTTGTCTATCTCCGATAATGGTTCTTTCAATAACTGTCACTTGGTTGTTAATACACAAAGCAATAAAGAACCGTTTCTTTGGGCGACCAGATGCTGTCACTGATGTTTGAGAGACTTTGCAATGTAATAAACCCAAACCATTTTCTAACTGGTGTTGGTTAATAAATTCTATAAACTGACTTTTTGCCGATGCTGGCGTGATATTCATTTTTTCAGTTTTGGTAGTGCTAACTAATAAATTCTCATAGGTGGCGTCCGTACTTAAGATTCTATGACTCAAGTAAGCACTGGTGTTAATTTCAATAACCCCAAAGTTATCAATCTGTATTTGACCTAATACCTGTTCAAGTGACTCATTTTGTTCACTATACAGATAGTTACCCAATAACTCCTTTATCTGACTTGCGATTGGTTTAATATCCTTTTCTGCGTGTTCAGCACTCTGTGATTTAACTGACAACCGAACTGTAATCTCACCTATACCGGCATAAGGGGCAATTGATACCTCTTTTTGGTGTTTAATTAAATCTTTTAGAGTATTCTCCACAGCAGACTCACCGATATTGCCAAACTTAAGATACTTTGAATAAAGCTTTTTTCGCTTGCCAAGTAAGTTATCAATATAAGGCTTAAGCGCACACTCAAACATTACTTTCATTTCTCTAGGTGGGCCTGGTATCACTGCAAAATAGGTGCCTTGGTATTGATGAACAAAGCCCACAGCAAGTCCAACTTCGTTTTGAAGTATATGACTGCCTTTAATAATATTGGCTTGTCTTTTATTAGAGGCGATTAGTGACTTACCCCCGCCTTTAAACAATTCAAGGATTTTGTGTTCCGCTGCTTTATCGATAATCAGATTAGAGTTCGTAAATTCGGCGATAGCGTCTTTGGTTAAATCATCTTCAGTTGGTCCCAAACCTCCACAGCAAACTACTATGTCTGAACGCTTACTGGCTATGCTCAGCGCCTCCTTAACGCGGATCATATTATCACCTACCACTCCTTGAAAGTAGACATCCACGCCCAAATCTGCCAATTCTTTAGCCATATATTGAGCATTGGTATTCACAATTTGACCAATTAATATCTCAGTTCCAATGGCGATAATTTCGGCTTTCATAGCAGTCACCTTTTTTATAATTTTTATAACTTACGAATTGATCAAGGATTAGTTAATAAACAACTTGAGAACCTATTAATACCACAGTGCTTAATCAAAGCTTATGATTCAGTCAATAGCCTATGATTCAATTAATTACTTATGATTCTCCATAACTTATGGCGTAATCGATATTATCTGACGATTCAATATAACTCTTAAATATTGTAAGCATTTATCATAGCAATCAATAAACTATACATTGTGTAGTAATCTTCTAAATTGTGCAAAAATAAAAAAAGTCTGACACTTTATAGTGGCAGACCATCATGACTCATAAACTTTATAAAACAATAACTATGAATAGATTTTAGACATAAAAAAAGATGGCCCCATCAGCACATCCTCGGCACACAATATATCTACTACCGTTGCTACCTTCCGGTCCTGGCGGGGTTCGTAGTACACTGTTGCGAGGCTACCAATGGAGCCACCAAACACGTATTATACCTAAACTTTCATTGTTTTCAAGTAGATTCGAATTAATAGTAACCCTTATTGACTAAGTATTATTTATGTAAAGTATCATTTATGTAAAGTATCATTGATGTAGTGAAGTTGCGCGTATTGGAATAATTAAATTTCAGTTTTTTATCGAAACAATATTCACAGGTTTAGAACTTACGGCAATATTTAAAACTGCTACTATTTAGTTGGTATGTTTATAAGTGGCAATACTAATATTCCTAATAAACTAGTATGCTTAAATAAACCAATTCATTAATCTAATAACTTTAAGGGTAAGGATTCACTCTATGCTTAAATCAATGTCTAAAACGCTAACTAAAGCCAGCTTATTGTCATTAATCGGTTGTGCTGCATCAATCACTCAAGTTGCGCATGCAGAACCCAATGGCTACAATCAAATCAGCTTTGATGTAGAAGCGAGACAAGAGGTCGAAAATGATGAAGTAACGGCTACTTTATCCAAACAAGTACAATCCTCTGACCCAAATCTACTAGCTACTCAGTTAAATACCGCTATTAATCAAGCACTTAATATCGCTAAACGCTACCCTACCGTGACTGCAACTACCGGTCAACAAAATAACCATCCAATATATAATAAAGATGGCAAAATAAAGGGCTGGACAGGCTCTGTCAGTATTGATTTAAATAGCAACGACTTTACTAGCACTAGCGAGCTAATTTCTAAATTACAAAATACCTTAGTCATCCAAAATATTAACTTTGGCGTCTCTGAGAACAAACAAAAACAAATAGAACAGGCGTTAATCAAAAAAGCATCACTGCAATTTAAAGAGCAAGCGAAATCTTTAACTGAAACTTGGGACATGAGCGGGTATCAAATCGTCAATGTTTCTCTTAATACCAATGGTGGTTATCAGCCACGTCCGGTAATGATGATGCGCGAATCTTCTTTTAAAGGTAGTGTACCCGCTCAAAACTTTGAAGGCGGTAATACTAAGCTGGGCGTTACTGCTAGCGGTACGATTGAGCTCATACCTTGGATGAAGTAATTGAGCGTTAAAGATTAATAAAAAAAATCCCTGACTTTTAGTCAGGGATTTTATTGTTTTGATTATTAGAAGCAGTCTACAACGGCTTATAAGCTATAGTACATGTCAAATTCAACTGGATGTACTGTTGTATTTAGACGCTGAACTTCTTCTTCTTTAAGATCAATAAAGCCTTCTAACATGTCTTTAGTGAATACATCACCTTTTAGTAAGAACTCATGGTCATCTTTAAGAGCTTGAAGCGCTACTTCTAGGTTTTCAGCAACAGTTGGGATTGAACCTTCTTCTTCAGGAGGAAGATCATATAAGTTTTTATCAGCTGCATCACCAGGATGGATTTTGTTCTGAATACCGTCAAGGCCAGCCATCAATAAAGCCGCGAAAGCTAGATATGGGTTGGCAGTAGGATCAGGGAAACGTGCTTCAACGCGTACACCTTTAGGTGAACTGACATATGGAATACGGATAGATGCTGAACGGTTGCGAGCTGAATAAGCTAACATGATAGGCGCTTCATAATGTGGTACTAGACGCTTATAGCTGTTAGTTGATGGATTAACAATCGCATTTAGCGCACGAGCATGCTTGATAATACCACCGATGTAATATAGTGCATTTTCTGATAAACCAGCGTATTCATCACCAGCAAACGTGTTGACACCATCTTTAGAGATTGACATGTGCACGTGCATACCAGAGCCGTTATCACCAACGATAGGTTTTGGCATAAAGGTCGCAGTTTTGCCGAATTGATGTGCGACGTTATGGACTACGTATTTAAATTGCTGAACTTCATCAGCTTTACGAACCATAGTGTTGAATGAAACACCAATTTCAGACTGACATGATGCAACTTCATGATGATGTACTTCAACGCGGTCTGGACCCATTATGTCTTCTAAACGCTGACACATAACCGAACGAAGATCTTGTGAGCTATCTACTGGTGGTACAGGGAAATAACCGCCTTTAACACGTGGACGGTGACCCATATTACCCCAATCATAGTCGTTATCAGTAGACCAAGCCGCTTCTTCCGCTGTGATACGATGGCGGGCACCTGACATATCTACTGACCATTTAACGTCATCAAATACGAAGAATTCAGGCTCTGGACCAAAGTAAGCCGTATCACCAATGCCTGTAGATTTTAAATATTCTTCTGCACGGCGCGCAATTGAACGTGGATCACGAGAATAACCCTGCATCGTCGTAGGCTCAATGATGTCACAGGTTACAACAACTGTCGTTGCATCATAAAACGGGTCTACAAACGCAGTTTCAGGATCTGGACGTAGAATCATGTCAGACGCTTCAATACCTTTCCAGCCTGCTACTGATGATCCATCAAACATTTTACCATCTTCAAGGACATCTTCGTCGATTGTAGACGCTGGATAACTTATATGTTGCTCTTTACCGCGGGTATCGGTAAAACGAAAATCTACCCATTTAGCACCAGATTCATTGATTAGATCAAAAAGTTTGTTCGACATTTTATGTCTCTCCATTTATTAGTAACAAATACTTAGTTGTCGTTAGTTCAAACGCAACTAATTCTAAAAATTTATGCAATATATGATTATATAGCACGTTTAAAAAATTAAGTTATTCCTAAGTTATTCCTATTGATACGTTACTTTCATCCATATACATATTATAGGCTTTCATGATTTAGTAAAGGCTTAAAATAGTATAGGCGACAGCAGAATAAAAACCTAGTAGTCTTTCAATATAAACCCTTAAAAGATGAACCTCAAAATATAAATCAGTTTTTGATAACAGCTTATATACCACTCTAGCAACTAAATCAGTAACTTAAATAATAATCAAAGAGCCGTATCAATATATACTTTAAATGACGTCCTTATCTAATGGCTTCTCATTCATAAATTAAGTTTTTTAACTTAAGATTTTCTTATTTAGATATTGCAAATCATATGCCAGAATCATTTACCAATATTTAGTAGGGTGAAATTTACGGCCCTATCGCTTATAATTTCAAGCCTTAATAAGGAATGAGTAATTTGATCAGCTATTAGAGATTTATTAAAAATCGATATGCACTGTCAATAAACAAATTTTAAATTATAAAGGCACTTTTATTGTGCAATAGTAAACAGGAAAGAACTATTTTAGTGCATATTAGTATGAAATGATATCACCCTATTTATTTTTTGAATGCGTGTCATTCAATTCAATAAGTTGTCATTTGTTCTATTATTAATTGACTTATTAATTGTCTTATCAATTCGCTTGTCAACACACTTATAAACCCGCTTATTAATTCACTCGTTGATACACTTATAATCTCGCTCTTTAACTCACTTATAATATCGCTTATAAATTTATTTACAAAGTGCCAATTAAATTATGATATTGCTAATAGATAACTATGACAGCTTTACCTACAATATTTTGCAATACTTAGAACAGCTAAATACCAACGTGCTCGTCTGTAAAAATGACGACATTAGTATCAAAGAAATCACGCATATGTCTCCTAAAGCGATTGTTCTCGGCCCTGGCCCTGGTACCCCATCTCAGGCTGGTATAACTTTGGACTGCGTGAATCAATTTTATAATAGTATTCCTATTCTCGGCGTTTGCTTAGGTCATCAAGCTATTGCAAAAGCATTTGGTGCAAAAATTATACATGCACCAAAAGTGATGCACGGTAGAGTCTCTAAAATATATCATAATCAAGCAGGCTTATTTAAAGGTATAAATAACCCTACTGAATTTACCAGATATCATTCTTTAATTGTTGATAAAGCGACATTACCATCAAGCTTAGTAGTGACGGCTTGGACGCGTAGTGAAGATCGTCTTAATAACACGTCACACAACACACTATCCACTAAAAGCATAGAAAGCTCAGCGCCTATTGATTCATCTGCGCAATGCCACCCAACAAATCCAAACATCCATCTATCAAATCCTAATATGTTACTAAATGAGTTGGATACGGAACTTAATGAAATCATGGCCATACGCCATAAGCAATTTCCTATTGAAGGGGTTCAGTTTCATCCTGAATCTATTCTAAGTCACGACGGGCTGAAGCTATTTAAAAACTTTTTAAAACTCAATGATTTGGTTTAAATATAGTCGCTTTGAGTTCAATAGACTTGCTATCTATTGTGAATTTCATTTATAAATTTTATGAGATTTACCTTACTGTCAAAAACTTTGCGTAGGCTGTTGCTTTAATCCAGCATATAAGGTTAATAGATAAATTAGGCTGGGCTAAAAGCATGCCCTACTATAGGGTGTAATAAGTTGAGAGAGGGGTTGAGATTTAAATATGTCTATAGTGTTGTCAGTTATTTGAATTTAGAAAATACCGTCACGTTATAGTCAACAAACTACGAAACGGTTGAAACGTTAAACTTGCTAAGCCTACATGAGTTATACTTTCACTCGGCGCCTTGTAACCATTTGACTTCTGGGACTATATTATAATGTTCTGATATGAGAACTTATGACATAATATGATGATGTATGCCATAAATGTTATGATTTTTGAAATATATCATTGACTTCAAATCTTCTTAAACTACTAATAATTTGAAACTTATGACACATAATGAAGCTTTTTCTACGGCAAATTTAACTGATGATCAGGTTAACCACATTTTGACCACCGCATTAAACCGTATTACCAAACGCATCGATTTGACGGTCAAAGAGATGCGTGAAGTCATGACGATAATTATGGATGGGCGATGCTCAGACGCAGCTATGGGTGCTATCCTCACTGGATTAAATATGAAAGGTGAGGCCATCGACGAAATAACCGCTTCTGCAAGTGTCATGTTAGATTTTGCGACCAAAATTGAACCAAACTGCGAAAATTTGGTTGATATTGTTGGTACTGGTGGAGATGACAGTAATTTGTTTAACGTTTCCACCGCTTCTGCATTCGTTGCTGCCGCTGTAGGCGCGCATGTTGCAAAGCATGGAAATCGAGGGGTGTCTTCAAAATCTGGTAGCTCTGATCTGCTTGAGCAGGCAGGTCTAGACTTAAGTATTACTCCAGATCAAGCCCGCCAATGTATAGAGCAGCAAAACATTGGATTTTTATTTGCACCTAATCATCATAAAGCCATGAAACATGCAATTCCTGTGCGTAGAGCGCTAAGGATTCGTACCATCTTTAACATACTGGGCCCTTTAACCAACCCCGCTGGTGTCAAAAATTTACTCGTTGGTGTATTTGCAGACACGTTGTGCGAACCTTTGGCTCATGTATTTAAAAACTTAGGTGCAAATCATGTGATGGTGGTAGGCTCTAAAGATGGCTTGGACGAGATCAGTCTTGCTACCAGCACTAAAGTTGCAGAACTTAAAGATGGAGTAGTGACGGTATATGAGTTATATCCTGAAGACGCAGGTATAGAATCGCAAACGCTAATCGGCTTGAGTGTGAATTCTTCTGATGAAAGTCTCAATCTTATTCAAGCTGCTTTGTCGGGCGACAAGTCAACAAAAAGTAGTGTAAATAAAGCAAGAGACATGATTGCATTGAATGCTGGCGCGGCTATTTACGTGGCAGGACTGGCCAGTAACCTCCCTAATGGTGTCAGCCAAGCACAGAATATTATTCGATCCGGTAAGGCGCTGGAAAAAATGAATGAATTAGCGGCTTTTACTCAAGCATTTGATGAATCATAATGTTGTTAAATTACAAATTAACCTAATGTTTAATTAGGGGTTGTATAGAATTGATTTATTAGGACTGCTGATAGCTACCAATTTATCCAAGCTGTGTTCCAAACTAGGCGTAAACCGCTGATAATGTCTAGACCTTAGCTAGGTTTACAACAACGTTTGGGGCAATTTTAGCATCAGCCTTACAGGGAAGGGCTATTTTTTGCCAATATATTGTGAAATTATCTAACTTAGAACAACTAAGCTGCGAAAATTTCCCTGCATATTGACTAAAAAATAGCCACTGCCAGTTCCATGAATCAATTCTATACAGCCCCTAACTTATAGTATTAATATTTTTATTTTACTGTCAGCGCTAAACCTGACAATGCTTAAATCATTAGAAAAGACGATATATATAAAGTGTTCTTAAACTCGAGTTTATTATGATGCAGAATAACACCCTTGAAATACCTTCGATACTAAAAAAAATTATCGAAACCAAAAAAGATGAAGTATCTATAGCTAAAGCTAATAAACCCATTGATGATATAAAATCAGAAGCTTTAGAATTGTTTGAATCCAATAACGCACCGCGTCGAGGGTTTGCAAACGCTCTACGCCATAAGAGCTGTCTGAAGCAGCCCGGTATTATTGCTGAAATTAAAAAAGCGTCTCCTTCAAAAGGTATTATTAGTCCTAATTTTAATCCCGCTTCTATTGCCAAACAGTATGAAGCAGCAGGCGCAACCTGCTTGTCAGTATTAACGGATGAACTGTATTTCCAAGGTAGTAACACCTATTTAAAAGAAGCAAAAGAAGCCAGCAATCTGCCTATCTTACGTAAGGATTTTATGATAGATCTTTATCAGATTTACGAGTCTTATTTATTAGGTGCAGACTGTATTTTATTGATTGTGGCCTGTTTGGATGATGATACGCTTTATTCATTACATCAATTAGCCTGTGATTTAGATATGGATGTTCTAATTGAGGTGCATACCCTACAAGAGTTAGAAAGAGCTTTAAAGCTGCCTCATTCCCAACATAATATTTACGGTATTAACAATCGCGACTTAAACACTTTTAATACGAATCTTGAAACCTCTTTAGAGCTTAAACAATATATAGATACTCATACAGATGTTAAACTAGAATCAAAACTATTAGTGACCGAAAGTGGTATTCACAATTCTGATGATATAAAGCTTATGTTAGATAACAATATTTCAAGCTTCTTAATTGGGGAGCAATTTATGAAAACAGACCATCCTGGGGATACCCTTAAAAGCTTAATAGAGTCGTTATAATCGATACATTATAGTTTTAAAATAGCTCTCAAATAGTTTGCAAATAGCTTTCTAATTCTGTCCTAATTAGATCAAATTCAACTATTAATACGAATATATATCAAACTTTAGGTCGTGTCCCTATTAGGACTATGAGTCTAAAAATGTGATAGATTTTTGTCAAACACGAACTATTTCGAAGATAATATAGGCATATTATCTAGAAATTAGACAAAGGTTGGCGAAAATATAGACATTTCTAGACCATAACTTATTTCATTTGCAAATAGGTATACGCCTTAAGCTCATTAAATAAATAAAGTGAACGACAATATGACTAAATCATTATTTTCTAAAGACATGCAAAATCAGCTTAAAGAGCTGAAAAGTGAATTGAGTAAAGGCCGTGCTACCTCGCCCGATGATCCAGAAAATGTAAAACCAACTGATCCTGTAGCGCTACCCACAAAAAAACAAGTTGAAAAAACAGTCAAACAGTTGGATAGCGAGCATATAGATGATGAAAAAATATTGTTTATGCAAGCCATGGCAGGTGTTGAGCCTATAAAAGATAACAATACAATCTCTGAGGTTAAAGAACCTAAAATTAAACCTGATGCTGATACATTATCAAAGCGTGCAGCGGCCCAAGGAGATGAGATTGAAACTTTAGAATCAGGCTTATCAGATATGCAAGCGCTACTCAATCCTGTCAGTGGAGATTCATATTTAATCTACAAAACGCCGACGTTACAGAATAAAGTCTTTAATCAGCTTAAACAAGGTAAGCTACGCTGGTATGATGCGGTAGACATCCATGGTGCTACCATTGATGAAGCTAGAGAAGCCGTAATTGCCCTAATAGCTCAGGCTAAAAAGAACAATGAAACTGTCGTTAAAATAGTACACGGCAAAGGTACTGATGCTGTATTAAAAACATGTGTTAATGGCTGGTTAAGACAACTGCCTGAAGTGCTAGGTTTTAGCTCTGCACCGCCTAAAGATGGCGGCAATGGTGCAGTACTGGTGCTACTAAAAAAGAATAAAACCGATAATCATAAGTCTTAAGGCATTTGAAAAAATATTGAATGGTAGATATTTAATATTTTATTATTTAACTTATGATATCACTTAAGCCACTACTTCTAAGTAGTGGCGTTATAGTGTTCGATTAACTACTGAAAGATATGAATAACAATACTTAATTTCATCAGATGTTTTATTTATCAACTGGTTTATTCATCAACGGGTTTATTTTCAAAGGTTTTAGCAGCGGTTGATGGTGTCGTTTCTGAGGTTTCAGTATCAATAATAATACGCTGAGTTTCAAGTGCATGTTCTACGTTGTACTTCTCCACTTCTTTAAGAATCTCTATAAGCAGTTGTGTCTGCTTGTCATAAAACTCATCGGCTCCGCTCGCATACACATACGCGCGAAACTCAATTACCAAACAGTCCTGTCGCAGTTCTGCAATTCTTACTTGCGTCCATTCAGAATTTGTAAGTTCATGATTATTCATAAACTCTTCCATATCCTTTAAAAACTCGTCAAGATCACTGGCACTTATGTTTCTTTTAATATAAATATTATGCAAAAAGTGAAACATATCACGGGACGCAAAATTTTCGATGGACATGGATGAAAAGTCACCATTTGGCACGGTTACAATAGTACGATTAAGAGTTCGTAGACGGGTAGACCTAATACCAATGTCGATGACTGTACCTTCCAATGGTCCAAACTTACAGTAATCCCCTACTCTTACAGGCTGATCTGCAACAACGACGACACTACCGACCAAGTTTTCAATCATTTTTTGAGCACCGAGCGCTAAAGCTAAACCACCCACACCCAGCGCTGCGATACCAGTTGTTAAATCAAAACCTAAGTTCCCAAATATAAATATACAGGCTAGGATTAATAATAGTGTTTTTATAACCTTTCGCAGTAAGCTTAAGATGGAGACACGTTCGGTTTGGTTTTTCTTATAACTTTGGCGTTCAGCACGGTTAAAAATAGCATCTATTATACGCAAGAGTAACCATGTTGAAGCAAACCAGCCAATAATGTCTTTGATACGGTTCACAGGTTCTCTAACCGTCACTGAGACTCCGGCATACACCATCACTTCATATAAAATGATTGACGTCAATACAAGCGCTAACGGTAAAATAAATTTAGAATCTGCTGGTAAGGGCTTATTACGTATACGTTGATAATATTTTTTGAGCACTAAATAAATGACACCAACAAAGATATAGCTTGATGCTATGCATATTAGTGCTAAAACCAATACTGCAAATATATCTGCTAAGTTATAACCCCCTACGGCCTTGTCTTTTAAGGGTTCAAATGTGTATTTATCTATAAGTGAGGTGTTTGTGGCAAATTGGGTATTCTTGATAGCTTGAATGGTCTCGGAGGAAACTTGCCAGTATTGATTACCGTGTACCGAGTTTTTGCGTACCAATATAATATCAATCACTTGATCACCTGAGGTGATTGTACCTACTTTTTCAAGCGAGGAAGGTAGCTGATCGGCTAAATCGCCGGTGGGACTATTACTGATTTGCAGTTCAGCATACAGCCTTCCCCCTTGATCCAAGGCTAATTTAAGCTGGCGCACTATTTGGACAGGGTTGTCACCCGCGTTTAAATTAAGATAGTTTGCAGCAAGTGAAGCATTATTTTCAGATAGCGCTCTAATAAATCCTTGAACGGTACTTCGCGGTGTTTGACGACCGAAAGGATCAATTATTTCAGGCTCTGGTGCTACTGTCGCTGCCACTGCATCCGTAGATTCATTTTCAGCATGAGCGCCAAACGACATAAACAACGCTAAGATGATAAGAAGAGAGACAGATAGTTTTTTGGCTATAGAATGTATAGATTCTAATTTGACGTCCACAACTTTAAATTTAGCATCTGTTTTTTTCAATTTGACGTCATTGTTTTGCAAGCTTTCATTCGCCTCTAAATTATGTGCCTCTAAATCATGTGCCTCTAAATCATGCGCCTCTAAATCATTCGCTTTAGCAAAGTTACTTTTATTTTCAATATCTGAACTGGTGGTCTTCATGCCAGCTTTAATCAAATTAGCAGACTGTGAATTAGCCGACTGTGATCTGAATAAACGTGTCATTGTGCTAGATTTATATTTAGCGTTGGATTGGTTTATAGGGTGGCGCATCTAGACAACCTTTAGTCTTATTTAAATAAATGTCATATATCATTTGAAATTGAATTTATTGGTATAAATTCAGCTTTTATCTACCGCTATAGATTTGTCCAAATAAAAGTAACATTTATTTTTAGATAGCATTTAGATTCAAAGAACTTATAATTCTAGCATGGCTTTAATAGGCTACAAACTTTATCCCCCGCTTATTTTTACTAAAATTCTATATATTAATTTTTTTATTCGTACAGATTGACGCTTATTGAATCAAATTTGTTGAAAAGTGAGTATAAATCAATTTAAAACCCTTACTTTTTGATGCTAATAATGGATAATACATGCACAAGGTTCTGCTAATCGTTTAATAGACCTATTTTACCCCTTCAAACAATTATTATATCCGAGTCAATAATGAATACCTCTTATAGCACTTTGTACAAAAGTTTATTCAATGCATCCACTACTCTCTTAACTACCATAGCGTGTCTGTCTTCTTTTTCAGCGTATGCCGCTCAGGGTTTTGTAGATGGTTTGCCGACAGCTACTTTAGATAAAATCACGATAACTGCCACACGCACACCACTCGCTATAGACAATACAATAGCGCAAACACAAGTTATTGGCAGTGAAACCTTAAATACCTACCAAGGACTATCTGCGTTAGAAGTTATAAAACGCCAGCCAGGTTTTAGTCAATTTAGCTACGGTGGTTTGGGGACAGGTGGAAACTTCTATCTACGTGGGTACGATAATAAAAGTATTTTGGTACTGATCGATGGCATGCGTTATAGCTCTGTTAGTGCTGGAGGCGCTACCCTAAACTTATTACCCGCAGAACAAATCGAACGTATTGAAGTCCTATATGGGGCATCAGGGTCAAGCATCTATGGATCAGATGCTATGGGCGGCGTTATTCAGATATTTACCAAAGGTAATAATATTAAACACAACCAGCTCTCGGTGATAGTTGGAGCGGGTAGCAATGATCATTATTTGTACGGTGCGACGGCACAATTACTAAATAATCAGGGATCAAGTTTAAGCTTATCTGCTGTGCACAATGAAACTGAAGGCTACAGCGCTGTTTTACCTGGTGGTTATGGGTATAACAAAGACGACGACGGGTTTGAGAGTGACAGCTATAGCTTGAATCTAAAACATCAAATTAATGATTATATTAATGTTGGCGCAAGTGGTATATTCATGGATTCAACAACAGATATTGATTCAGCGGATGAGCGCAACTGGGTTACCGGTGAAATAATTTCATCTGCTCTAGATGACTCTTATGCAGATCAGAAGAATGGGGCTACTACGATATATGCTCAATACTTTACAGATCAATATGATGTAAAACTATCCTATGGTCATAGCGTTGATAAGTCCTCTACCTATGAAACTGAAGCACATATTGGTAATCCAAGTGAATTTAATACAAAGCAGCAGCAAGTTAATATAATAGGCACTTACAACTTACCTACAGGTGAATTGATATACGGGGCTGAACATTTAAAACAAAAGCTTGATTCTAATGTGTATGATGCAGATGACCGCAAAGTAACCAGTGGTTTTTTAGGTTATCTAACCTCATATAATAATATTGATGCTCAGGCTAACGTACGTTATGACGATTATTCAGAATTTGATAGCGAAACCACATATAACTTTGGTGCTGCTTATAACTTTACGCCGAAACTTCGTGCCGGTGTTAATTATGCCAAAGGCTACCGCGTTCCAACATTTAATGATCTTTATTATCCTGGGTTAGGCGATCCCAATTTAAAACCTGAAAACAGTGATAACTATGAATCCTTCATAGAATATACAACACTAATTCAATCTACTAGGCTTACTGGATATTATAATAAAGTTGACGACAAATTAATCTTATTAGCGGAATATGACAATCAAGGTAATTATCTAGGTGGCATGGTAAAGAACTTAGATAAAGCTAAAATCGAAGGTATTTCGTTAACCTCTGATTGGGATATTGATAACTATCTATTTGGTTTAAGCTACGACTACCAGAGGGCTAAGGATAAAAGCAATTATGCGGGTAGAAAGAACTATAAAGGGGAAGCAATCGATTACAATGGTAACTTTTTACCTATTAGACCAGAAAACAAAGGCATGGTCTATGTAGGATATCGTATTGCTGACTTAGATGTTCGCGCAGAATATCAATACGTTGATGACTATTATTATGACAGTGCAAATAATACCCAGCTGGACAGTTACAACTTAGTGAATATAAGTGGTAACTATATACTGTCGCCTTCACTGAAATTATCGGCTCGATTAAATAATGTCTTCAATAAAGATTATGTCACTTCACCGGGTTATAGCACTGATAATGGCACGAACTTTTTAACCTCATTGACCTATACATTCAAATAAAATAGATTTAAAGACTAAAGCGTGTCTTCATATGTAACTTTAAATTTTAAAATTTGAAATAAGCCACTTGAGTAAGTGGCTTATTTTTTAAATTTTATTTGGTATTTGGTATTTGGTATTTGGTATGGAGTTTAACTGATTTGTTTATAGTTCAGAATGATTTATATTTACCAGTCATATATAAGTTTCTATATCTGTCATAATTTTAAGGTATGATTGAATAATTCTGGTTTGGTTCAACTTTCTTATCTATAATATTAAGCCTATCTAATGACTATTAATACCCGCTTTAAATCTTTAATGATGAAGCCCTTCATTTTGACAGGTTTAATGATAAATGCATCATTGTTAACTTCGTGTAGCACCGTTTCAGTAAATACAACCAGCTCCAGTCGAACCATACAAAACCAACGTAGTAATATTGTCACCGCCAGCATCTTAAGTAGAAGAACCACATCCGTACTCAGATCTAAGGGTATAGATGCAAATAATTGCTTGTCTAGTTTTAAAGAATGTTTAGAGAACATCGATCGAGGTACTCTCAATAAGAACAGCCGCGAAAACTTAGCATTATATGCTGAGCTCTACTTAGCTAAGGCTAAAAGTATTGAGTCAAAAGAAGGCTGCGAACCTGAAATAGTCAGACCCCCTATTGACCCTTATTACGCCAATGCTCCCTTGAGTGATGCTGAGAAAATAGCACGTACCAATGAGCTTATTGAATGCAATACCTATTATCGTATTTACTTACTAAACGCTATTAAGTACAGCTACGGCTATCTGTTTTATGCACAGTTAGCGCCTAATGCCGAGGAATCAAAGCAATTATTAAGTAATTCGAACCATTTACCAACAGATTTAGACATCCAAACTCAAGATGTGTATGACGATGCTTCTGATTCCCTCATTAAGCGTCTCTATGTCAATAGAAATATCAGTCATAAAGTTGCAAATGTTACCTCGTACTTAAGTACTGACTTAGTCTCAGATGCTAAGCAGTCTATGGACAACGTCGATAGCTCTGGTATCGCATCTTATGGTGGGCAGATAAAAGTTTTAAATTTTACTTTCCCGCCTATTGAAGACAATAAGTATTTTGTACCTATCAATGCTAAAGAAGAGCCGGCTGTTTTAAACACTAATAGTAATACTGACCTTAAGCAAGTGTCAAAGCCTGAGATTAATACACTGAATGAAGGCAATGGTTCATCACCCTCTATTACTGCTCAACCTTCCTCTATAGACCTATACCTTCCTAATGAACCAGAATATCTTCAAAACTCACGCCGTTATAACCAAAGTATAGATAAAATTTATGCCAGTCACGATCTAAGCTTCTCTGGTCTAAACACCGTCAGTAAGCGAGAAGGCTTTGGTGTGAGCTATGTGACTTTATTTGAAGACCGACTGAACACATCAATTAAAGGATTATTAACCTCTGACAACGAATCTCTTAACTCTGAGGATCCTTTAGACCGTATCCATTTGACAGGCAATTTGCTTCTATCAAGTATTATTCAGCCCAAGGGTGATACTTTAGAAAATGTCTTACAAAGTCAAGATTATGATATTAATTTATATAACCCTTATCATACCGAAACCGTTGACATATTAGGCAATCCATACTATTTAGCTGCCAACTTCTCAGCAAGCTATGGCATGTGGTTAGCAGAAAACAGACTTAATAATGTTGGTTATTTTAACTTGTTAGCCAAACAGCAGTCCTTGGTCCAACCACAATTGTTTATGCTAGAGCCTTACGACCCTAATAAACGTATTATCATTATGATTCACGGGTTAGCATCTAGTCCAGCGACTTGGGTAAGTGTCACGAATGACATAGGTAATGACGTTAATCTTAGAAACAATTATCAAGTTTGGCAAATTTTCTACCCAACCAACATACCAATTTTAGAGAACCGTTACCGTATTCAAGAATTAATTGAAACAGCGTATGATCTAAATGATCCACGCGCTGAACATATAGCCAGTAATCATAGTGTGCTAATCGGCCACAGTATGGGTGCAGTCATCGGAAGAATGCTGGTATCAAATCAAAATCTTGAACAAAAATTTATTGAACTTAGCCGTAAAGAGCCGGCTCATAAATTAAATAAAATACTGTCTAATAAGCTTGATGAGCTCAATATTAAAAATAGATTGTATCTAAATAAAATAGACAGTATTGATACTGCTATATTCATCTCAGCGCCATTTAGAGGTACTAACTTTGCCGATAGATGGTTTACGCAACTGTTACGCCGTATTGTGCAATTGCCTATCGGCTTTTTACAAACTATTCAGGGAAATCTAGCCAGTATAGCCTCAGAAGGAGAATTAACCTCCAATCCTTTAGGTGCATTATATTTTGAAAATGGTGCCAGCCAGCTTAGTGACAAATCCTCATTTATGAAACTCACTGCTGATCTTAAAATAGCGGACGGTGTGACCTATCACTCTATCATTGCAAATAGAGATTCGGATTTGTTTCAAGGCTTAATGAGGTTAAATATCACCAGTGCACCCGATACAGAGCTCTCTGATTTAGATAGTTTATCGCCAGAGAAAGCTGCTATTAGTGCAGAATCTAAAAAAGTGGATAACGAAAATAAAACCAATGGTGAGTATTCGAATCTAACTATCGGTGATTTAAAAGATGAATTGACACAAACGATCACACCTAATCTCTCAGATGGAATTGTGCCTTATAAGAGTGCACATTTAGAAGGTGCGGCCAGTGAAACCATATTATCAGGTGGTCATGGCATTCATGAAACGCCAGAAGCTATTTTAACATTACGTAAAATATTGCATGAACACCTTAATAAATATCCAGTCGAAGAACAATAAATCAATCAGATAACTAATTGAATAAGATGTCTAAATTGTTTAAATCAATAATATGTATGATGGCTTCTGATACCTATATATTTTTAGTATGTCTATTTGGCTGTTGAGAGTGCGTCACGCACAGGTTTAAAGCTACGACGATGCTTGGGCAACACACCAAGCTCTGCTATGGCTTCAATATGAGGCTTAGTAGGATACCCTTTATGGTTTTCTAAGCCATATCCTGGGTATATTAAACCCTCTTGGATCAGATGACGGTCTCGTATTACTTTTGCAATAATACTGGCTGCTGCAATGGCGGTATGACGACCATCTCCTTTTACCAAGGCTTGCGCTTTAAATGAATAGCACGACTCAGTCATTGAATTACCGATATCTGAATTACCTTTGTCTAAATTACCGTTATTTGAAATAAAGTTATCTAAGTTATCATTTAAATCATTATCGTCATCAAACTTAGACCTGATATGAATCCTATCCTTTTTAAATATTCTATTATTTAAATTGGGAACTGTATTACCATCAATCAATAATTCAAATGTCACCAGTTCTGATAAGTCTATTTGTTTAAATGTATTATTTTGCTTTGATAAATTATGGTACCTTGATAAATCTGTATGTGGATAATGCGTTGTGTCGTTATTTTCTGTTTTATATAATATAGACTCTTTGACTTCATCATGATGCATACCTATAAATTTCTGAACATTATTTTCCAAAAATACAGCCATTGAACAAATCGCTCGTTCACTTGCTAGCCGCATTCCTAATAATGTAGCTTGCAGTATATTGATCTCATCAATTACGCTTGCAGGTATGTCTACGGTTAAAATCAATAAAGCAAGTTCGTTTATCGGTTCAAACAACAACTCACGCTTTTTTTCAGTTAGCTTTTTAGAGTCCGTCATAATTTGTAAGGGGGTATTGTTCAATAGCTTGGCGTCAATCTCACCCGACCATCTTGAAGGTAGAACCGCCGCCGACACCACCACACTACCGTATAATGGCCCCCGCCCTACTTCATCAATCCCTACTTGCATACAATAAGGCTCATCAATCTCATCAATCTCATCTATAGTATTTGAATTAAGATGTGATCTGATATCTTTAATAATTTCTAGATCGTTGATATGACCATTAATTTGGATAGGATCTTTTAAAGGGTTTTGTGAATCAAATGAAAATCCATTTATTGTATCGAAGGTTTCATGTAAGTGATACAACGTGTCGTTAAGTATTATCATCTACGCTTTATTAGACCTCTATATAGTATAAATATTTAATTTCTATGTGATGATATAATCTTTAATGACTTTCATTATAATCATGCCATGTGTTGATAACAGCAGCGACTGCACTTTGATTGCTTTGTTTACGCAGCCAGTCAGAGGTTTGTTTAAGCTTTTTAAGTTGTTCGACATACTCTCGATCTTGTATAAGCCGATTGACAGTGCGGCATATATTTTCAGCAGTGGCTTCTTTTTGAATAAGTTCTGGAACTATTGGCTCATCAGCTAATATATTTGGTAAAGACACATAAGGCAGTTTTACCAAACGCTTTGCAATGGAATAAGTGAGTTTGTTTAATTGATAAACCACAACCATGGGACGATTGAGCAGCATTGCTTCAAGTGCGGCTGTACCAGAAGCCAATATAATTAAATCCGACATGGCCATGATAGATTGGCTAAAATTAGCATTGGTTTGCTTCTCGTCATAGGCAACAGCCACCACTGATCTGAGCGATGCATTTTGTTTGTCTACTAAATCTTGAACAATATATTGATGGTTCTTATCAATAGTTGGGATTATAAAACATAAGTTTTCGTCAATTAATAACAATCGGCCTATGGCTTCTAACATAAGCGGTAAAATTGCATTAATCTCAGAGCGTCTGGAACCAGGCATGAGACAAATGATATTACTGATATCATCTTTACGATTTGCAAAATAGGTATGTAGCTCATGATTATTCCATACCCTCTCTAAACGCTGCTCGTGCGTTGAGACCTCTATAAATTCTTTGGGTATGCTATGTAATAAGGGATGGCCGACGCATACCGCAGGATGATTATGCCGCTCATAGACCTCAAGCTCAAAAGGGAATAAGCACAGTACCAAGTGAGTGGCTTTTTTGATAGATTCGATACGTGATTCTCGCCATGCCCATATTGAAGGACTCACATATTGAACGCAAAATACCCCTAAAGGTTTAAGCTTTTTGGATACCCTTAAATTAAAATCTGGCGCATCAATACCGATAAACATATCGATATGAGCCTCTATGAAAGCATTAACCAGCTCTTTTCGAGCTTTCAATAGGTCTGGCAACCGAGACATCACTTCCACAAGTCCCATAACCGCCAATCTGTCTAAAGCAAATAAAGACACCAGCCCTTGTGCCGCCATTTTTGGCCCACCGACGCCCACCCAAATGACGTTTTCGTATAGGTTATTCATTTGCTGCATAAAGTCAGCTCCGAGACTATCACCCGAGGCCTCGCCCGCAACAATACCGATGACTAGCGGCCGAGGTACAACTGCCTCGTGAGCTTCTTGAAAATCTGTAATAGCTTGATCTTTAGGTACATATGAATCTGCAGCGGATGCTAACATTATCAACTCGACTTTCTATTTAAAAGGCTGGATTTAACTTTTGGTTCAATTTTATCTTATGGTTAAATTTTAAACTATTGACTGAATTTAAACGATTGATAGTTAAAAGGCTTAAATAGTATAACAAAAATTTTTACCCCCTATTCCTTATATCAGGTAATCAAAAACGTATAACACTTGTCAATATCATTCAATGCCCTCATAATAATAGGTAACTACTTAAAAAATATTGAATTAATTCGCTACTTTTTTTGTTTTACATCTATTGATATTGATACGAATAGTGATGTCAACATACTTAATAAACGATATTAAATGATCAATGGCTTATAACTGGTGCCCAGTAACCAACTTTTAATCAATTAGGAATGGTTACATCATCTATCTCGATTATCATTTAGTATGATTATAAAGTCGTTTTATTGAGTGATCACCACTAATTAAACTATCAACCGAATTTATAACGAATTAAACTAGGCAGATTGCTTATGACGACATCTTCGATTTCCCACACAGCAGACATTGACGACGTGAATATTGAAAAATTTATACCGCTTGTTACCCCAGCAAAACTTAAATCAGAGTATCCACTATCTGAAAAAGCACATGATACAGTTTTAACAGGTCGTACTACCATCCAAAACATTTTAGATGGTAAAGACAAGCGTTTGTTGATTGTGGTGGGTCCTTGTTCTATTCATGATGTAGAAGCGGCGCATGAATATGCTGATAAATTAGTAGAGCTTGCCAAAGAAGTGCAAGACAGTCTGTATATTGTCATGCGGGTTTATTTTGAAAAACCTCGAACAACAGTTGGCTGGAAAGGTCTGATTAATGACCCCGATATGAATGACAGCTTCCATATAGAGAAAGGCCTGCGTATGGCTCGTAAGCTTCTATTAGATTTGAATGAAAAAGGTCTACCTTGTGCGACCGAAGCATTAGATCCAAACACACCTCAGTACATGCAGGATCTTATTAGTTGGTCTGCCATCGGTGCACGTACTACTGAAAGTCAAACTCACCGTGAGATGAGTTCTGGCTTGTCGTGCCCTGTTGGATTCAAAAATGGTACCGATGGCGGCATGACTGTTGCTGTCAACGCCATGAATGCCGTTAAATATGGGCATAACTTTTTAGGCCTTTCAAGTGATGGTCAAGTCAGTATTATTAAATCCAAAGGAAATCCATACGCTCACGTAGTTTTACGTGGGGGTAACGGAAAGCCAAACTACGACCAATCATCTGTCGAAAAAGCTGAAAATGAGTTGGAAAAAGGCAATGCTATGGTCAAAATCATGATTGACTCAAGCCATGCAAACTCTGGTAAAGACCCCTACTTGCAACCTATGGTTATACAAAATGTGGCTGAGCAAATTGCCAATGGTAATAAATCTATTATGGGCTTAATGATTGAAAGCCATTTAAAAGGTGGCAATCAAAAATTAACCAAAGATCCAAGTGATCTTGAGTATGGCAAATCGATTACAGATGGCTGTCTTGATTGGGACAGTACCGTAGCCTCATTACGCAATCTGCGTAATACCATTAAAGATGTGATTGAAACACGCTAGCAACGCTATAAATGATTTAAATATTATGAATGACTATCCTCTTTGAAATAGCTATTTATCTTATTTAGTAAACCTTAATAGAAAACGCCTAACATTGAGTTAGGCGTTTTTTTTGAAATTATATATATAACGAACCAATCAGTTCTATTCATGACCTGCATTTAGTATGGTCTGCAAACTTTCAATAACATTATTCGAGGTAACATTTTTACTTAACGCTTTAAGTCTTTGTTCAGTCATACTGCGTAGAGGCTCTATCAGTGTATACCATCTTGATAATACTTGTAATAAACGAGATGCCAATACAGGATTACTGTCATCTAGCTTCTGTACCACCTCTATATATAAATCAATACCTTTACTGGTCCATAGTTTGGTAGGATTAGAAGCAAAGCTACTTACTACGGCACGTATGCGGTTTGGCGTATGCCAATCAAAATCTGGATGCACAATCAGTTTTTGTACCTCATCGATCGAGGCATTGTCATCAGCGGCCCGAATACTGAACCATAAATCGATGACCAAAGCTTCTTCTTCAAAACGGTTGTAGAAATCCTGTAGGTAGGCATCTTTTAAAGACGCACCTTTAGTATCTGATTGTTTATCAGCACTATTGTCGTAGGCCTGCTGATGATGAACTAAGCTACTAAGTGCACCCAAGCGCTCAGTCATACAATAGGCATTATTATACTGCGCTTTGGCCCATTCAAGAGCATTTTCAATTTGTGCTTCAAACGCCATGTCTAAAACCACATTGCGTAATGCACGTATACCTCGTGCTTCTGGCGTATCTGTATAGGGCTCGATAGGTAAATTGGCATATATTTCAGATAAGTCTTCTTTTAATGTATTGGCCAATTGCTTTTTGAGCTTTTGTCGTTTTTGTTTAATTATTTCAGGGTCGTAATTTGAATTAAATGCGGTAGCAAGCTCACGTTCAGCAGGTATATCCAATATCCTAGCGGCCAACATAGCGTCAGTATCGACAAGACTTAAAAAGGCTTTTTTAACCGCATCTAGGTACGTTTTAGCGTCTATATCTTGTAATAAGACTCGATTAACTAAAGCTTGGGCACTCTGCCACTGGTTAAACCCACTGATTTCAAAGGCTAACAAAAATGCGAGATCTTCTTCACTGTGGTCATACTTTAATTGCACCGGCGCACTAAAGTCGCGTAGGACAGAGACAACAGGCTCTAGACCTTTAGTAGTTTTTAAATTCTTAAATTCAAACTCTTGAGTGTCCTCAGTTAACATTAATAGACATTCTTCAATTAAGTCACCAGTCTCTCTATCAAAGATAGCGGTAGCAATAGGAATAGGTAAAGGTTTAGGGGCATCAAAGCCTTTTACATGTCGAGTATGCTGAGACAAGGTAACGGTCAAATCGCCCGTTTGGCTCTTATCATCAAATACATACGTCTGGCTACCAGCAACTTCTGGCGTACCGGGCTGTGTGTACCAGCCTATAAAATGCTCTACCGATTTACCCTCAGCACTTAGCGCAGATAACCAATCCTCTACAGTGACAGCTTGACCATCGTAGCGTTCAAAATAGGTGTCCGTACCTTGACGGTATTCATCGCCCAAAGTATTGGCGAGCATGCGTACCACTTCAGCACCTTTTTCATAGACAGTCGCGGTATAGAAGTTATTAATTTCTATAAAACTATTTGGCCGTGGCGGATGTGCCAATGGACCTGCATCTTCACTAAATTGATGCGCCCTAAGCATGGACACATCATCGATACGTTGAACCGCAGGTGACTGATGATCAGCTGAAAAAGACTGGTCTCTAAATACCGTTAAACCTTCTTTTAAGCATAGCTGGAACCAATCACGGCATGTAACACGGTTGCCTGTCCAATTGTGGAAATATTCGTGAGCGATAATAGACTTAACGCTAAAACTACGACTATCCGTGGTGGTTTCAGGACTTGAAAGCACACAAGATGTGTTAAAGATATTTAAACCTTTATTCTCCATAGCACCCATATTGAATTGACTGACTGCGACTATCATATAGCGGTCAAGATCATATGCCCGCCCATAGTTCACCTCATCCCAGTGCATGGCGTCTTTTAGTGCTTGCATAGCGACGTGGCATTTATCAATATCATGCGCTTTGGCATAAATTTCAAGCTTAACGTCCCTGTCTTCAATGGTGGTGTAGCTATCTTCTAATACGGCGAGGTTGGCAAAAACACACGCAAATAGATAGCTGGGTTTCTTGCTTGAATCATGCCATATCGCATAATGCCGCCTACTATCACCATCAACCTCACCCGCTTCTATCAAATCACCGTTCGCTAGCAAAGTTGGATAGGCAATATCTGCCTCTAATCGTGTCGTAAACACAGACAATACATCAGGTCGATCGGGGTAGTACGTTATTTTACGAAACCCTTCCGGCTCGCACTGGGTCACGAACATCTGATCACTACCCTCACCCGCGATATATAGACCTTCTAGTTCAGTATTGGCATGCGGTTCATGCTGTACCTTGATATTAAGTTTGGCATTCTCAGGTGCGTCATGAATAATAAGACTGGTATCACTAAGGGTATAACCACTTGCATCAAGCGTTTTTTCGTTAAGTTTTATCGATAACAACGTCATATTTTGTCCAAACAACACCAAGTCTCCTGGGTATTGACGGGACATTTTTAATGTACTTTCAACCTCAGCATGTTTTTCAAATAATTTGATGTCTAAACTGACGCTATCAACCTCAAATACTGGTGGCTCGTAATCCTTAAGATATACTTTTGCAGGTACACTCGTATCTTGTGGGTTATGATTGGGCGCATCAGGCATTGTGTTATTTATTATTGATGCATTATCGTCATCTGTAATGTTATTGTTATAAAGTTCAGACATTAGAGCTCTCATTTTAGTGATGTAAATTAATTATTATCGACTCATTTATAAATCCATTTATCTCTCATCTATCGTTAAACTGCACGTCATTTTAAATAGAATTAATATAGAATGATGAGACGCATATAGATTTTTATAAGTCATTCAATGTATATTGTTGCTTAAACAAAATTTTAAACCTCTAAAAGTCTTAACTCTTCAAAAAAGTCTCTAATTAAACAGTCTCTTATAACTTCTAACCTTCTTTAGTATAATCGAATGAAGTAGATGGATTTAAGTCGCTATTTTAAGAACAATTAATAAGTATAAATTATGACAATTAAAAATCACTCTGATCTAGATACAATATCTTTTATAACACAGCATATTCTCAGTGTTATTGACTATCTTGAGACTGATGAGCATCACTCCCTAAACGTAATACTCACGAGTACTAAAAGCTTAAACTCTGAGGTATCCACTATAATTTTTGACTTACGCCCTCAAATTAGTATGACCACGCTTTCAATAAATGAGTTCTTAGAAACACCTTTCAACTCAAGATTCGATTTAGGATGTTTTATTGAGCCAAGTGTGACTAATAATTCAGAATTTAATACTATATCGGACTACAATGGTCATCAAAAAAAGGAAAGCGGAGACCTTAGAAAATATGATAATCATACCGATACTTCAAAAACTCTGAATATCATTGCAATGCGCTTAAGGGATTTATTTGCGCATCAAAGTATTGTATTTACGCGCACTGAAGATGCCGTACCCTATCAAAACCAGTCCCAACAGAATTGTACAACTCTAAACAGCTTAGGATACACCTTATTAACATCTGATAATCAAACACAGGCTAATAACAACATACAATGTTGGCAGTTTAACTTATACGATTATAAACAGCGTCCAGATTGGCTAAATTCAAGATTTTGGGCTAATCCAGAAAATTATGATAAATACCGCTGGTAAAATCTGGTAATAGATTGATGAGTTAACATAATTCATTTATTTGACTGACTTTATGTCTATTATTTCTATAAGTTAAGGTCTCAAAACATGCAAGATTAATCATATTTACAGTAAGCCTACTTACACAAAATAACATCAGATATTATTTGTGCTATATTCTTATCCATAAGTCATGAATAATAATTAATGATTATTTAAGCCGGTATTAATTGATATATACATTAAATAAAGAACACATCATTGAGGATAGTAATATGAATACCATAACTAAATTAACGGGTTTAGCAATTATTTCAACAGCAATGGCATTTAGCTCAGGTTGTGCTAATAAACGCTCGACCTCTGAAGTCGTTGTAGCCCCTATGGGCGTACCGGGAAATGCAGTATATGGAACGGGTACGATAGTCACTAACCCAGCATCCATACAAGCAGCTGCGCAAAATGTAAGGGGTATCGTGTACTTTGCATTTGACAGCAATGCAATTACTAGTGAAGCTGCAAGCGTATTGAATGAACAAGTTGCATTTTTGCGTAATAATCCTAATGCTACCGTGTTAGTCGCGGGTCATACTGATGAGCGTGGTAGCCGCGAATATAACCATGCATTAGGTGAGCGCCGTGCAAATGCAGTACGTAATTATTTAGCTGGTCAAGGTATTAGCAATGCTCGTGTAGAGACGATTAGTTATGGTGAGGAACGTCCTGCTGTAGTTGGTAACGATGAAGCTGCATATGCTCAAAACCGCCGTGCAGAACTATCTTACTAAGAATAGTCTTAATAAGTTATAGACTGCAAACTGAGTACTATTCATATTAATTAATAAGCCCAGCTAGCACTGGGTTTATTAGTTTTATAAAGATATGAACAATTAACGTTTAATAATTTCAATTTTATACTAATAAATACTTAACTAACTCATAGACTGCTAATTTATGATAGCGAATAGTTTCTTCTTTAGTTTGAACTTGGCAGAACTTGCTAATCAGGGTAAAGATATTATTCAACCTACCTCAGCGCTAAGCCCATCTTTGTCAGCTTATGCAGCTAAGTCTCTATCGCCTATCTGGTTAGCCTTTGGTCAGATAGAAGATCTTAACAATACTGATGATATGAGTGCTGGTACTTGTATCGATAGTCCATCAATACAAGATCAGAAAAAAATCAATTCTTCAGATTCTAACTCCTATACTAAAATAAAAACAAATCAAAACTCTCGTCAAAAAATTGCGGTACGCCAATTACTTAATGATTTGAGTCATCACTATAAAAACGACATGAATTTATTTGCAACCACTCACACTTTACGTCAATTTTCAAATAATGGTGATGTAAACAACATTTCGTTAAATGACTCAATTTATCCTTACCTATTAACGCCTTACAACTACTATGTAAGTTTTTCACATTCTAAAAATTTTGCAGCATGCGTGGTCTATCACTCACCTATTGGTTTAGATATAGAATTATCAAATGTCTCTCTAAAAGTAGCGCATCGGTATTACCATCCATATGAATTAAAGTGGCTAAATACATTAGATACGCATCAATGCAAACTTGCGTTAAAGCTACTTTGGTCACTTAAAGAAGCTAGGATTAAACGATTGGGGAATGAGGACAATACAGTTGGTTTGTTTAAAGAGTTAAAGTATGACTTAAGTCTGCCTGCCAGCCATCTGCTAAAAATCTATTTCTCAAGCGATCCGTCTACGTTATTCGATACAACGTTATTCAATACATCATTATTTAAGACAACGCTATTAAATACAACGTTATTTAAGACAGCGGCATTTAATAATATCATTAGTAAAATAATTTATAAATATAACGGGCAGGATGTTAATGATAAAAAATACTATACTGCACCAGTTTATTATGCAGATGACCCATATAACTTTAGCTATATTTGGATACCAGATTGTCATTTAGTTATGGCGCTATAAATTCAGATTTTTACAAAGTCTAATCTACCATAATGACTATCTAAAAAGATTGTCAAACTCTATCACATTGTTTTATTTAACATTAATACTATATAGAACAGTATAAAAATAAAAAAAACGACTCAATTGAGTCGTTTTTTTAAATCATGCAACTAACAGATTACTATCAATAGTAATAAATCTTAGAAGCGTAGAGTAACACCTGCTTTAACGATTGGATACCAGAAATCATCTTTTTGAATTTCTTGTTTAGCAGCTTCATTAAAGTTTAAGGTAGAAACTTGACCAGCATCATTTACGCCAGTTACAGTTTCGCCGCCAGAAACTTTAGCATCAAGCTCACCCATGTACGCCGCACCTACTTCAAAGAAACCACCCCATCTTTTATTAATATTAGGACGGTAACCGATAGTCGCATAAGGCGCTAAAGTGTTCTTGTTTTCAGCTTTGATATTAACAGTTTCGTTACCAATGTTATATTCGTAGCCGTCGATAGAAACTGTAGCATCAGAACTATTAGACGTTAAAGTTGCTTTAACTTTGTTATCGGGAACCATTACACCACCAGCAATCGTAAAGTCGTTTGCGAATGGACGCATTTGAACGCCAATGTATGGGTTACTAAAATCAAAATCATAAGCGATGTTACCATCGTAACGACCATAGCCGTCACCAAAAGCTTTTGACCAGTTAATCCAATCATTACTGTCTAAATCTTGATCGCCGTCAAAATCCATACCTGACCAACCAGCTTGAAGCTCAGTAGTTTCATTTAAGCCCCATGCGATGTTAGCACCGTAGCCCATTGTACCAACTTCAGCACTAATAGCGGCTGGATTAGTTACGGTATTGAAAAGTGTCTTAGTAGTACCCGTTACCGCACCAGCAGTATTTCTAACAAGCCCAGCGTTACGGTCATACTGATAAGCAGGTTGAGTTTCTACAACTACCGCATTCGCATCAGTAACAACGACGGCATCCGTAGCTGCCATAGCTGCTGTTGATCCTAACACTGCTGCAGCCAAAGCTGATAATTTTAAAAGTTTCATAATATCTCCAAATTTCAAACTGTATTAGGCCAAAATTACGCAATTAAAAAAGCAATCCAGATAAAACCACCTGAACTGCTAATCCTTTAATTGCTCAATTAAGACATCCCGTATTAATGTATTACTATTAAACACTTTTTTACAATTTAAGTCATCCTCTCATAGTTGTTTTTTAATAGAGTTTCTGTAATTTTTACTTACAATTTGTAATCAGTTAAGATTAGATGAGCTGTTTTACAACTAAATATTGAATAGTTGAGTATAAAAACCAATTATTAAATCTAAATCGGTGATAATGATTTAAGAAGTGAGAAGATGACAATCGTACTTACTTCCATTACAATATGCAGCTACCGAGAGGTGTTGCGTCAGTATGTTTAGCACGATATATATTATATCACTTAAATACAGATTAGTTAAACGTTACTGTCAGGCTCGGTATATCGGTATGGACGCTATTTAAAAATTATTATGTTGCTGCTTAACTTATATCTATTATCTACTACTTCATTCATATAAGTTTGTTTGTTTTTAATTGACTAGCTCCAATAATAATTTTTATGTGCTAAACATTTTATGTATTTATAGCATCCGATAGTCTTAGTGTATACAAAGGTTTATAGGCTTTTGAACAAGTAGCGATAGAATATTAGCACTAACTAAAAGTAGTTTTAAAACTCAATAGTTATCATTTTATTGTATCCTTATTTAAATTTTATAAGGGTACAACCTACTATTAATGTTTTAAATGTATCGAACCTACTTTAGTTGTCTCTATTCTACTTTTTACTTTAATAATGTCTTAAACTTTTAACTAAACAATCAACGACACCTGCGTAAATTTAACCATAAATTTAATTCTATCTAGGAGTTCGAGATGGACGCAGTGTCTAACATCGATTCAAGTTTTACTGACTATAAAGTTGCCGACATCACACTTGCTGATTATGGCCGCCGTGAGATTTCACTTGCAGAAGCAGAAATGCCTGCTCTAATTGGACTTCGTAAGCGCTATAGCGACGAGCAGCCTTTAGCTGGTGCCAAAATTCTTGGTTGTATTCATATGACCATTCAAACCGCCGTACTTATCGAGACGCTTGTGGCGCTTGGTGCTGAAGTACGCTGGACTTCATGTAACATCTTCTCTACTCAAGATCACGCTGCGGCAGCCATGGCGGCTAGTGGTATTCCTGTGTTTGCTTGGAAAGGCGAAACTGAAGAGGAATATGAATGGTGTTTACGTCAGCAATTGCATGTTGGCGGTGAAGAAAGCAGTCAGCTTTGGGACGCTAATTTGATACTAGATGATGGGGGCGATTTAACCGCATTAATCCATAATGACTATCCACAAATGCTTGATAGCATTAACGGTATTTCTGAAGAAACGACTACAGGCGTGCACCGTTTGATTGATATGTTAAATAAAGGCACTTTAAAAGTTCCTGCTATTAATGTTAACGATGCGGTGACTAAGTCAAAAAATGATAATAAATATGGGTGCCGTCATAGCTTAAATGATGCGATTAAACGCGCAACAGATATGTTACTTGCAGGTCGCCGTGCATTGGTTATTGGCTATGGTGATGTGGGTAAAGGATCTGCACAAAGCTTACGTCAAGAAGGCATGATAGTACGTGTATCTGAAGTTGATCCAATCTGCGCCATGCAAGCATGTATGGATGGATACGAGCTGGTTTCACCTTATATTAATGGTACAAATAACAATACTGCTGAAAATATCAATACACGTTTATTACAAGATACAGACCTTATCGTTACGACAACGGGTAACTACCATGTATGCGACAAGCATATGTTAGCTGCTTTAAAATCAGGTGCTGTGGTTTGTAATATAGGCCATTTTGATACTGAAATCGATACCCAATTTATGCGTGATAATTGGAACTGGGTTGAAATCAAACCTCAAGTACATCAAGTTTACCGCTCTGATGATGACGGCGATTATTTAATCTTATTAGCAGAAGGTCGCCTTGTGAATCTTGGTAATGCGACTGGCCACCCTTCACGTGTCATGGACGGTTCATTTGCAAACCAAGTATTGGCACAGATGTATCTACATGAGCAAAAGTTCTCAGAGCTTCCAATAGATGACCGTAGCAATAATTTATATGTCCGTGTCTTACCTAAGAAGCTTGATGAAGAAGTAGCCGCTGCAATGGTCACAGGATTCAGTGGGGTTATGACCAAGCTTACCCCAGAACAAGCAGATTATTTGGGTGTGCCTGTTGAAGGCCCATTCAAACCTGAAGATTACAAGTATTAAACACTAGCCTATAATGCTTAGTTAGTATTAATAATTAAGAAATAAAGCCCTAATGAGAACCTTATAAAATTATTTAATATTTAGGTTCTTATGGGTATTATTCAGTAAGCTAAATTATCTATAGTTCTTTATATTATAAGGCGCTAATCAGTTAAATTATTGAAACTTTTATATTAATTTTTAGCAAACATTAGTGCCTTTTAACTCCTTACAAAGGACCACACATGAACAAACCTCAATTTTCTTTTGAGTTTTTTCCTACCAAGACTGATGACGGGGTGGCAAAGTTATGCCAAACGTTTGATACCTTAAATGAGCTATCTCCCTCATATTTTTCAGTAACCTATGGTGCAGGCGGAACTACCCGGGAGCGTACCTTAGGTATTGTAGAAGCGCTCCAAAAGCGTGCAAACACCCCTATTGCTCCGCATATCTCTTGTATCGGTGATGATAAGAATGAGATTGCCGAACTTTTAGATTTCTATAAATCCATAGATATAGATCGTGTTGTTGCGCTGCGTGGTGATTTGCCCTCAGGTCAAGTGGGTATGGGCGAGTTACCTTTCGCAGTCGATTTAGTCCGTTTTATTCGTGAGCATTCAGGTGATCACTTCAAGATAGAAGTAGCAGCTTACCCTGAGATGCATCCTCAAGCAAAAAGCTTTGATTTTGATATTCAGAATCTAATTAATAAGTTTGATGCTGGTGCAGATTCAGCTATCACACAGTTTTTTTACAATACAGAGAGTTATTTGTATCTCCGTGCTGAGCTTGAAAAGCGTGGAGTTGATACGGATAAGCACAAGCTAGTAGCTGGTATCATGCCTATTACAAATTCAAATAATTTGGTCCGTTTTGCTGATAGCTGTGGCGCTGATATACCCCGTTATATCCGCAAACAGTTAGCAGATTACGGTGATGATCGTAAAGCTATTCGAGAGTTCGGCTTTGAAGTTGTTCACCGTCTATGTGAGAATTTAATTTGTGAGGGTGTGCCTGCATTACATTTTTATAGCATGAATCGCATTGAGCCAAATAAACGTTTGGTAGGATCATTAGGTCTATCCCCTGTTCAACATGCTGTGCAAGAAGAGGGATAATCCCATGCGTCGTTTTTTTTATTCTTCAATTTCAAGTACGAACTTTGAGGATGTTTCTAAAAACGCTTCCCCGTCATTAAATAGCCTTAATATTGGCAGTTCTCTTATGCTACCTGAGAATGTATTTCATCATTGGTGCCGCGTATTGCGCGCCAAGATAGGTGATCAAAGTATCTTATTTGATGGTTTAGGCGGCGAGTCAACTGTACAGCTGGAGTCAATAGATAAGAAAAACGCAACCGTTAGGCTTTTATCTCATTCAACCATTGATAGAACGTCTGATTATCTAACAAATATAGCCATTGTCATGAGTCGCGGAGACAGAATGGACTATGCCATTCAAAAGTCGACTGAACTAGGCGCCACCTCAATCCAGCTTCTTACTAGCCAATATAGTGAAGTTAAACTAAAATCCTCTCAAGTTGATAAAAAGCTTAAACATTGGCAACTAGTTGCTTTATCCGCCTGCGAGCAGTGTGGGCTTAACTGCCCTACTTTAGTATTGTCACCAATATCCATAGTATCGTATTTAGAAGGTGATAGAGGTCAGGTACATGATTCTATTCAGTACTTGGTTGAAAGCGACTATTACAGCAATTACTTCAATCAATATGATTTATACCAAGGCTTAAATGATACAAGAGGTCAAACAAGCGGTCTTGGACCTGGTCGGTTAACTGATAAAGCTGATAATGTAAACAACCCTGAAATTTACAATGCAAGAAACCCGTCATTAAATTTAGTGCTGGCCGTACCTAATACTGAAGAAGACTGTAAAATTAAAGTGCATCAATATATTAGTGATATGATGTCATCAGGTGCTAAAGCTACATCTGATTCTAAATCGCTCACTACTTCTAACATTTCTTCTACCTCTAACACTTCACTCTCAACGACTTCCTCTACGTCAATGTATGTGACACCCCGCTTTAATATCCTTATCGGTGCCGAAGGCGGTCTATCTGATAAAGAGTATAAATTATCTCGTGAAAAGGGATATTTGCCTTGGCAACTGGGTAACCGTGTACTGCGCACAGAGACTGCCCCTGTGGCCGCTCTCTCAACATTAATGGCAATCTCAAAAATGTCATCTGTTCAATATTATACATAAGCGTCTTAAGCACTAATACTTCAAAAATCAGCATCATTTTTAATTTTTCAACAAAGTTTTTGTGACTTATAAGTCTAGCCAAAGGCTTGTAATATAATGGCTTAACATCTATCTTTTATGTCCTAATAGTTAAAATTATTTATAGAAATTAAACCCAGATATTAACTGTAGAAATTAATAACTGGAATTCGCCATGAAAGTTCATTATATAAATGACTTTTAATCGTAAGTGATTATTAATCTTTCTTTATCGTTTAATTTTTTCTCATCTTTTGCCCATCTTGAATCGTGATTCGCCCTATTCATTTGAATGAACCCAATAAAGGATATTAGTATGCAATACAAAGCCCCTATCAGAGACATGCAGTTCGTTTTACATGAGCTTTTAGACAGCACTTCTCACTATAAAAGCATGGCTGAGTATGAAGAAGTTGAAAGTGACATTGTCGATAGCTATCTTGAAGCAGCTGCAAGCTATGCCGAAAACGAATTGTCGCCGCTAAATCGTACCGGTGATGAAGAAGGTTGCCATTTTGATAATGGCGTGGTCACCACCCCGACTGGTTTTAAAGAAGCGTACCAACAGTACTGTGAATTAGGTTTTGCAGCACTATCCGCTGATGAAGAGTTTGGTGGTTTGGGTATGCCCTCTTCATTAGGCACGGTCGTTAATGAAATCATTGGTACGGCAAACTGGTCTTTTTCAATGTATCCACTTTTAGGTCATGGTGCTATTGCAACCCTTGAGCATCATGGTAGTGATGAGCAAAAGCAAACCTATCTTAATAAAATGGTTACAGGCGAGTGGTCGGGCACTATGTGCTTAACTGAGGCGCATGCCGGTTCTGATTTGGGTCTTATCCGTACTAAGGCTGTGCCAAACGATGATGGTACATATGCAATTACAGGTCAAAAAATATTTATCTCATCAGGTGAACATGATTTGACAGAGAACATTATTCATATTGTTCTTGCGCGTCTTCCAGATGCCCCTAAAGGTACTAAAGGTATCTCATTATTTATTGTGCCTAAAGTTAATATAAACGCTGATGGCAGCTTAGGTGAGCGCAATGGTGTTACTTGTGGCTCAATCGAGCATAAAATGGGTATTAAAGCATCTGCCACTTGTGTGATGAACTTTGACCAAGCAACAGGCTATCTCGTTGGTCCTGAAAATCGTGGTCTAAACTGTATGTTCACGTTTATGAACGTGGCCCGTATTGGTACGGCTGTGCAAGGTCTAACGGCATCTGAATTGGCATTTCAAGGTTCATTAGAATATGCTAAAGATCGTTTGGCTATGCGTTCATTAGCAGGCCCGCAAGAACCAGAAAAAGAAGCTGATCCTATTATTGTACATCCGCCTGTACGTAATATGTTATTGACTCAAAAAGCGTTTGCTGAAGGCGGCCGTGCTTTAATCTATTATTTATCTTTCTTTGCCGATACCGTAAATAAAGGTGAAGGCGAAGCACAACAGTACGCCGATCAAATGTTATCGTTACTCACACCTATTGCTAAAGCCTTCTTAACAGAAACAGGTTATGAAGCGGCTAACCATGGCGTACAGGTTTACGGTGGTCATGGCTTTATTCGTGAGTGGGGTATGGAGCAAAATGTTCGTGATACGCGTATTGCTTGCTTATATGAAGGCACTACTGAAATTCAATCCCTTGATTTGTTAGGTCGTAAAGTATTGGGCTCACAAGGTAAGCTGCTAGCTAACTTTACCAAAGTTATCCATAAATTCTGTAAAGAGCACGAAGGTGACGAGTCAATGAGTGAGTTTATCAAGCCACTTGCTGACTTAAACAAAGAGTGGGCAGATATTACTGCCAATATCGGTAAAGAAGCGATGCAAAACCCATTGGCAGTTGGCGCGGCATCTGTTGACTACATGTACTATAGCGGTTACGTCACTTTTGCTTATTTATGGGCACGTATGGCAGTGGTTGCTAAATCAGCGCTGACAGGTGATACCACTGAAACGGGTTTCTATGACGCTAAAGTGAAGACAGCACAATTCTTCTTTAGTAAGCTGTTGCCACGTACTCGTACACATGTAGCTCGTATCGCCACTGGAGTTGAGCCATACATGAGCATGGATGTAGACCAGTTCGCTTTCTAATTTAATTGTAACGAATAAACGCTACTTAGGCTAACAATCAAGTGCTACTATCGATGTGTAGCACTTGTCTTAAGTACTGAATTTAAGCAAAATATAATTTACCCCTTTGATTAACGACTGGTAATTATTTTTGGAGCGGCTACGCTTTACTTCTAGACGATTCAAAAATGATTGCCGGTCGTCATATCTTATTGATATGTGTAAGTTTAGTTAAGTAGATATTCACAAATAATCCCAAAATCATAAAGAATAAAAGGATCATTATGGCGATTTATAATCCCCCATTAGATGAAATGCGTTTTATGTTAAATGACGTATTTGATGTCGAGAAATTTTGGCAAGCCAATGAAAATTTAGCTCATGTTGATATGGATACCGTCAACATGGTGCTTGAAGAGATGGCTAAGCTGTCTAAAAACGTTTTATTACCTCTTAATCGTAGTGGTGATGAAGAAGGCGCAAAGTATGAAGGCGATGGTGTTGTCTCCACACCTGCAGGCTTTAAAGATGCGTTCAAACAGTATGCTGAAGCAGGCTGGATTGGTCTTGGCGGCGATCCTGAGTATGGCGGTCAAGGCTTTCCAAAAATGGTAACAATGCTTACCGAGGAGATGGTATTTACTGCAAACCAAGCGTTTGCTTTATATCCTAACCTTTCTGTCGGTGCTTCACTATGTTTACTAGCTGCTGCCAGTGATGAACAAAAAGAAACCTACCTTGAAAAAATTTATTCTGGCGAATGGTCAGGCACAATGTGTCTTACTGAGCCTCATGCGGGTACGGACTTGGGTATCATCAAAACCAAAGCCGTACCAAATGATGATGGTAGCTATGCCATCTCTGGTACTAAAATCTTTATTACTGCCGGTGAACACGACTTAACCGAGAACATCATTCATTTAGTATTGGCAAAAACACCCAATGCGCCAGAAGGCTCTAAAGGCATCTCACTATTTATCGTACCTAAGTTTTTAGTTAACGAAGACGGTAGCTTAGGCGCACGCAATACGTTATCTTGCGGTTCTATCGAACATAAAATGGGCATCAAAGGCTCAGCAACTTGTGTAATGAACTTCGACGACGCTAAAGGTTGGATGGTAGGTGCTGAAAACACCGGGTTATCATCGATGTTCGTAATGATGAACTACGAGCGCTTAACCATGGGTCTACAAGGTTTAGGTGGTACTGAGCTTGCTTATCAAAATGCCGCAGCCTATGCGTTAGAGCGTGGGCAAGGTCGTAGCGATACTCAAATTCAAAGCCCAGAGAAGCCTGCTGACAGCATTATTCATCATGCTGATGTGCGCCGTATGTTGTTAAATGCACGCGCTAATGCTGAAGCGTCACGTTGCTTTGCGATGTATGTTGCCAAACAGTTGGATGAATCTAAATTTAGTACCGATGCCGACAATGCTAAAGCTGCTGCGAGCCGTGTTGCGTTATTAACGCCAATTGCTAAAGCATTTTTGACTGACAAAGCATTAGAGGCCACCGTTGATGGTCAGCAAGTATTTGGCGGTCATGGTTATATTCGTGAATGGGGTATGGAGCAAATCGTTCGTGATACCCGTATTGCTCAAATTTACGAAGGTGCAAATGGCATTCAGGCTCTCGACTTATTAGGTCGTAAAATCGTTCGTAATAATGGTAAATACCTTGAGAATTTCTTAGGTGAGATTCGTGATTTCGTATCTACTATGAAAGCTGAACATAAGATTAAACAAGCGACATTAGACGCTGCTGATACGATCGAAGAGCTTACATCAACCGTTTTAACTAACTTATCGACTCGTAAAAGTGAAATCAATGGCTGCGCGGTGGATTACCTACATGCCATGGGCTATTTATGCTATTCATTCATGTTTGCCATGATGGTAGAAGCGGCACACGATAAAGAAGGCGAGTTTTATGCTGATAAATTAAAATTAGCTGACTATTATGTCGGGCGCATTTTACCACGCATACGTGCTCACGCTGACATGGTTAAAGCAGGTAGTGACCCCATTATGGCATTCGATCATTCTTATTTTGAAGAGAATGTCAGCTAGGTTATAGTTATATATTTATTTTCTTATTATTTAATTTAAAAAGACAACCAAGGGTTGTCTTTTTTGTTGAGCGTTGTTTTTTGTTGAGCGTTGTATTTCTATTAAGGATTTATTTAATGAAGGCTTATTGGTAAATTAATTAATAGTTTTATTAATTATATCTGATACATGCTCTCAGGAATTATACTACAAATTAGCTATAAACATTTCTCACTATTAGCGCGTAATATAGCATGATATTTGCATTAGTAAAGAACGGTCATAGATGATAAAAGCATGACTGTTTTATACACGGCAGGCTTTATACACGTAACTATTAACACAATGTTATAAGTAAAAAGTAATAAAACTTAAGATTAACTATATTTCAATAGCCGTTAAAAATATTTTAAACTTAACATCTCTAACCTTATAATCATAAAGTAAAAATTGATTTGACATTAATAATTCAGAGGATATTTTAGTGAGTGAGCTTGAGCGTATTTTAAATAAGATAACAGCGCTACAACATGTACCAGAGCCCTATGTTCTTAAACAGCTTATTGATCTGCTTAGGGTCAGTCATGATGATAAAAACGCTCAACAATCCGCGAATGTCAAAATTGATGAGCTTATCGATATATTAAAGTCCAACCCTGATTATGCGGTTGGTCTGACCACCTTTGTTCTCACTTTATTAAATACGCACTATAAAATGTCTCTATTTACCGACACGGGTATCTTAGGATACGGTTTTGTACATAATGTGATGCGGTTGGTTGGTCATCGCTTTCTACCGTTATTACCTGATGATGACAATATGATAGAGATTATAGACTACCTCTTCGATGATCGAGATGATGATCAATGGCTAGACTTAATTGACACCACATTGTGGGAGCAATTAATCAACATATTGTCTCAAGGCGATATTGACAGCGAATTGGTCGCTGAGGTAAAGAACAACCTTATTAACGCCATGGTCGTCTTGTCATATCGTATAAATGGGTTGGGATTGCATCAAGATTTAATGAAAGCCTACCCCGAGATGATTGATTATTCAGCTGCTTTTGTTGCTCAAAACCAAGAGACGCTCCTGTTTGCTAACGAATATCGTAACGAGCAAGGTTTAGAAGGTCGTCCCGAAAATAAAGGAGATGAGCCTGTCTCTACCGACCCCTTATTAGTGATGCTCGAACAGTGTGATAATACCGTATCCACTATTCGCAAGCGCATTTATAAAACTGGCATATCTATACGTTTGACCAATATGCTACTGCGGTTGGAGCAGAAAATTAACCGCCTAAGAGTATTGAGCGAATTATTGTCTAACGAACATCTAAATCGCGATAAGGCCATTGTTGAGCTTAGTCAGGTTCTTATTTTTAGTGCTAAACAGCGGTACAGCATACGTTATCTATTTCGCACCAATACGGAGCTGCTATCTCGTAAAGTCACTGAAAATTCAGGTCGCGTTGGCGAGCACTATATCAGTACTAATAAAGCGGGCTATAAAAAAATGTTTAAGAAGGCTGCTATTGGCGGTTTTGTTATCGCATTTATGGCAACGCTTAAAATACTAGCTTATAACTTAGATTTGGCTCCTATGGGCCGCGCATTTGTTTACAGTATGATTTATGGTCTGGGTTTTGTATTTATTCATATTATTCATGGAACCGTAGCTACCAAACAACCCGCTATGACAGCAGCTGCTATTGCTTCAACAATTTCTGACGGGTCGGGCAAGCGGACTCAACGACTCTCCAAACTATCAGAAATCATGGTTGATATTTTACGTACTCAATTTATAGCCATTATGGGTAATGTTTTGATAGCCATGCCATTGGCGTTGATTATCTCTTTTGCATGGGTGCAATTTACTGGCGATCCAATTATAAACTTCGATAAAGCAAAATATTTACTTGATGATTTAAACCCTATTACTTCCCTAGCTCTTTTTCATGCAGCTATTGCGGGCGTTTATTTATTTATGGCAGGTCTGATAGCAGGTTTTTATGACAACTTAGCTGTGTTTAATGATATTGGTGAACGGATAGGAAGACACAAACTATTACTAAAATTTATGTCTGTCAAAAAGACGGAGCGATTGGGCGCATTTGTTGAATCCAATTTGGGTGCAATAATGGGTAATTTTATGTTCGGTGTATTCTTAGGTAGTACCGCAACTATTGGGTTTATATTTGGTTTACCTCTTGATATACGCCATATTGCGTTTTCATCTGCTAATTTTGCACATGGTATCTTTAACATTCCAGCGGACTACTTTAGCATCACTTTGGTTCTTATCTCTTTATTAGGGGTTGCCTTAATCGGTATAATTAACTTGATGGTTAGCTTTTCATTAGCGTTAATGGTTGCTCTTCGATCAAAAGGCGTTGAGTTCTCTGAATGGAAAACTCTCGGTCATTTATTACTCAATCATATGGTTACCAATACCCGTGATTTCTTTTGGCCAAGACCTGAGCCTATGCAATATGCACATATCAATGAACAAGGTCAGATGATTTATGAAGATAATAATGACAGTAGCCATACTGCTAACTCGCCATCAAATGCTGTATCAGCAAATATACAATCAAAGTCAGCAGTTCGTCACTTATCCGAGATTCAAGTGTTACCAAAAGGTATGACCATTGATAAGGACAAAATAGATGAGATAAAACATAAGAAACAATTGCAGCAGAATCTAGCCAGCGCTGATGGGAAAGAAGTAAACCCTAAACCCGCTAAAAAGGTAATATTAACGAATGATATACCTGAAAATTTAATGCAAAATAAGATCCATAACGGGGCACAAGTTAGCGATAAACAAGCTACTGACAAACCTGATAGACAACTCAGCTCACCTCATAAAACGACGCGCATTGCTGAATTAACCTCTGTAGACAAACACAACAAGTTATCTTCAAACCAACAGACTTCTAAGGATAAAAACCTGTCCATTCAAGAACAGGGGGATAAAAAACACTCCTTACCAAAACCTAAAAAACCCCCTAATCTTCCAAATTAAGGGGTCCTTAAAGTTAAGAGGTCATCAAAGCTCAAAGGTCATCAAAGTTTGTAAGAATCCGATTTGCTAACGTTTATTAATTCTTGGGACAATTTTTTGAAGATGTAATGGTTTTGCCATCGCTCAATCTATAGGCAACTAAACAATTGCCCCACACACATCCGCCATCCAATGCTCGTGCATGAGGTAAGTCTATTTCAGCCTTTAATGCCGCCCAGTGACCAAATAATATCTGTCTTTTGCGCGGTACATCCCATTCAAACCAAGGTCTAAAGCTATCTGGCATCTCATCACTTAAGCTTGATTTAAAGTCAAATTCAAGTGAACCATCTGCTTTACATAAGCGCATTCTAGTGAAGTAATTGGTAATGGCTCTTATTCTACTGAATCCGTTTAGCTGCTCAGACCATTCATCAGGATACTTGCTATATAAATGCGGTAGCACCCTATCTAATTGATGTAAGCTACTTGAAAGCTGTACCTCTACCTCGCGCGCGTAGCGTTGGGCTTGACTAATGGTCCAGTGTGGTGGAATTCCGGCGTGTACCATGACAGTTCTGTCGTCGGGACATCTTAGCAAAGGTTGTTTGCGTAACCAGTGGAGCAGCTCGTCGCAATCTTCAGCTTCAAAAATAGGTTGGGTCTTGTCTTTATCTTTAAGGTTAATTATACCGCGCCATACTGCAATGAGTGTTATATCGTGATTACCAAGTACAATAGCAGCCGCATTCTGATCACATAGATTTTTTACATGTCTTAGTGTCGCAAGAGAATCATCTCCACGCGCAACAATATCTCCCACAAACCAGAGTTTGTCCTGTTTAGGATCAAAGTCTAATTTATCTAATAATTCAAGGTATGCAGCATAGCATCCTTGTAAATCGCCAATCACATATTCGGCACGACAACTCATAAAATCACTCAATTTTTACTATACTTAATTTTTTACTATTCTAAATTTATATTTAAAATTTTACTTTAAACTGTTCTACTGACCATAACTTTATGAAGTGGACACTATTGACGTTGGGTAACTAAATTTGACAGTTTTACAAATTGGTTCACGTCCAATGTCTCGGGACGTGCAGAGCTTGATATATCAATTGAAGCGAAATCTTCGTCTGTCAACTGAGGTAAAAATGATGACTGTTTAAAAATAGCACGTAGTGTTTTACGACGATGATTAAAGGTTTCGCGTACTACGATAGCAAAAGTCTGTTCATCTTCTGCTGTGACAGGTTTGACGCGATGGGGACGCAATCTAAATACGGCACTTGTTACCTTTGGAGGTGGGTTGAATGCCCCACGTGGTACTGTAAGCAGATATTCGGTTTCGCAGTGATACTGCATAATTATTGATAATCGGCCATATATCTTACTACCTACATCAGCCGTAATGCGTTCAACCACTTCTTTTTGCAGCATAAAGTGCATATCTTCAATAATGTCTGAATACTCAAGAAGTTTGAACAATAGCGGGGTTGATATATTATAAGGTAGATTGCCTACGATACGCAGTTTTTTGGGTGCATCATTGTTAGCATCGTATAAAGTCGCGTAATCAAAATCCATCGCATTCGCGGATATAATTTTAAAATTTTCATGGCTATTTGCGCCAATACGAATACGCAAACTACTCGCTAAATCTCGGTCCAGTTCAATAACCGTCATGGCATCAACTTGTTCTAACAGTGGTTCAGTTAAGGCGCCCATACCCGGTCCAATCTCAACTAAATTATCTTCTCTATTGAGATTAATTGAATCGACTATTTGACCGATAATGCTACTGTCGTGTAAAAAATTTTGACCGAAACGCTTTCTAGGCTGATGTTTGGCCATACGTTGTAATTTATTAGCAAGAGGATGTTTAGGTAAATTTGAATGCGTCATAAATATATAGCTGTTACCGATAATATTAGTTTGGTCTTTCATTCTAGCACAACTAGAGGTTGAATTATGATCCGTTGATTTCACAACATTTCTTGAGAGGACGCCATATTATCGGCCATAAAAAGCGCTTGCCATAGGCTACTACTACTGGCTTCTCCTTGACCAATAAGGTTACCGGCTAAGTCTAAAGCGGTACCATGATCTACAGAGGTTCTAATATAGGGTAGTCCTAAGGTTAGGTTCACTGTATCTCCAAATCCGTGCGACTTAAGAACAGGTAACCCTTGATCGTGATACATAGCAATCACCGCATCACAGTCCTCAAGATGTCTTGAAGTAAATACAGTGTCGGCTGGCATCGCTAAAGATATATTAACCCCCTGTTTTTGAAAGTCCTCAAGTACAGGGTTTATAATGGTTATCTCTTCTTCACCCAAGTGTCCGCCCTCACCTGCATGAGGATTTAATCCACAAACCAGTATTTTAGGATCAGATAAGCCAAATTTTGATTTAAGATCATTCAATACAATCTGAACAGTTTGTCTCACGTTCTTAGGCGTCACATAATCAACAACCTGTCTAAGGGGTAAATGTATTGTGACTAAGGCAACCTTCATCACATTATTCGCAAGCATCATCACCACTTTGTCACAGCCACTTTTTTGCATGAAATACTCCGTATGACCTGTGAACATCGTTCCATCATCAAGCGTGATTTCAGCATCAATAAGGTTCGACTTTTGCAGTGGTCCGGTCACAATACCGGCAACACCACCAGAATTAGCGAAGCGGCTAGCCAGTTCAAGCTGTTCAATAACCATATGGGCGTTATCTACCACTAATTTTCCAGGAATGACTGGCTCAGTGCATGGCACATCTATCAAATAAAATCCTTCATCATTGTGCATAGGATTTTCTTTAGTAACTTGGGTTAGATAACAGTTAATCTTAGTGCTTTCAATTTTAATGCTATTAGGATTAGTGCTATTAGGATTAGTGTTATCAGGCTTAGTGCTTTCAAGTATGCTGCTTTGATTGCTTTTTTTAATGCTGGTTTTATCAATACTATCTTTATCAATACTATCTTTATAAATACTGGTTTTGTTAATACTGTTTTCATCAATACTGCTATCTTCAATATGGCTATCTTCAATACTCGTTAATTCATTGATGTTACACAGTCGTATCCATTTAATAGTGCTAAGCTCGTTAGGCAAGGTTGTAGTTTGATTCTGCTTAGAATCCTTTGTGATGGCTTTATTAAATATAAGATTAGCACGCTCTATTAATGCTTGCTCATCAGCCAAAACGATAACTGGTCGATTTAGTTCACTAAGTTTACCTGATGCCGCAAGCTGTAAAATAATATCCATACCTATGCCGGCAGGTTCACCTGAGGTAACTATTAAAGGTAGCCTATACTGTTTTGTACTAAGCTTTGTTAAAGAATTAGAGTCATTCGAAAATGAATCGCTGATATTGTTATTGTTATTTATATTGTTATCTTTATCACTGCTATTTTTATGACAACTATTGTTAATATTGCTATTGTTCATATTGCTTTACTCGCATGGCTATCGTTAATTTTAATTTTGCTCATACATTTATAGGCTTATTAAATGCTAAATTCATCTTTTGTACACGGTCAATGTGGTAAACTTTACCTGCTACGATCTTCGATTCTTTATTCAATTTAACCCTATCTATTTAACTCGCGAATTCATTTAAACCTATTAATATTAAGTTTTCTTAACGATACTATGATTAAGGTTAAGAATAAGATTATATAACTATGGCAGAAACCAAAAAAAAGTCCAAGAACAACACACAAGACAGTAACAATGATGCAGGATTGACTGACTTACTCAGTCAACAGCCGCCTCATAATATCGACATTGAAAAAGCTTTAATTGCTGCCTTGATGAGCATTGAGGAATCCTTTGATAAAATTTCTGACATCGTATCAAAAGACGATTTTTATGCGGGTCGACATCAGCATATATTTGCTGCAATTACTCATTTAGCGATGGTTGGAGAGCCTTATGATACCATTATGGTTCATGATTGGTTAAGCTCTCAAAAGCTACTTAAAGCGGCAGGCGGCGAAAGCTACTTGGCCGATATTGTAACCCAAAGCCCGGGCACTCTATTTAATCTACAATCCTATGCAGAGCGCGTACGTGAACTGTCGACGTTAAGACAGCTGATTACTACGGGTAATGAGATGTTGGCTTTGGCTTATGACCCTAGAGATCGGGGTGTTAGTGATATTTTAGACACCGTTGAATCAAAAATATTCTCTATTAATGAACAACATAATAAACGTGCTGAACAACGTGGCCCTCGAGAAGTGACTGATGTTATATCCAATGTGGTCGAACAATTAGATGAAATTAAAAACAACCCTGGCGGTCTAATAGGTTTAAGAACCCCGTTTGCTGAGTTAAATAATAAAACTCAAGGACTGCAAGCTGGTGATTTAGTTATTGTGGCAGCACGTCCATCTATGGGTAAAACGACATTTGCGATGAACTTGGCTGAAGGTGTGTTATTCAATGAAGACCTACCAGTTGTTGTATTTTCGATGGAGATGCCTGCGGAATCTATTGTGCTTCGTTTGTTGTCGTCGTGGGGTCAAATTAATCAAACCAATTTGCGTTCAGCACAGATGAATGAAGACGAATGGGCGCGAATGATGAATGCGATAACCCATTTACAAGATAAGCATTTATACATCGATGACAGCACCGCCCTACCCCCCTCTGAGTTACGTTCACGTTGCCGCCGAATTGCTAAAAATCATGATGGCAGATTAGGCATGATTGTTGTCGATTATTTGCAGCTGATGAAAGTCCCTAGCTTAAGTGGTAACCGTGTTGAAGAAATCTCAGAGATTTCTCGAAGTTTAAAAGCCTTAGCGCGTGAGCTAAATTGTCCTGTGGTCGCTTTGTCTCAGCTCAACCGCAGCTTAGAAAACCGTCCCAATAAACGTCCTATCATGTCAGATTTAAGAGAGTCTGGAGCGATTGAGCAGGATGCCGATTTAATCACCTTTATTTATCGCGATGAGGTTTATAACGAAAATTCTGATCTAAAGGGTGTGGCAGAAATTATCATAGGTAAGCAGCGTAACGGCCCTATAGGAACGGTTCGACTCGCCTTTGAAGGTCAATACACACGATTCATAAACCTAACGCCCGATCACTTTATGGCAGATGCCGCCTTTGAGAATGATGAATAAAAAAGTTTAGTCCTAATTAATTAAACCATAAAAGCGAATACTCTCATATGTTTCATTTTTATAATGATTATAGCGAAAGCGCTCATCCCGATGTTATTCAAGCTATTCAATCGACAGGTTTACATCAATATGGCGGATATGGCAATGATGACTACAGTGAGTCTGCGCGGCGCTTAATTAGAAAAGAACTCAAAGACGAAAACACTGCCGTATATTTTTGTACGACAGGAACTTTGACCAATCAAGTTTGTATTGATGCTATGTTATCCCCGATAGACGGTATTATTGCATGTGATACTGGTCATATTGCGGTGAATGAGGCAGGCGCTATTGAAGCCACAGGTCATAAAGTTATTATCGCTGAGTCGACAAACGGTAAATTAACCATTGACGCTATCGAGACGCTTAGGGTACGTCATAGTTTTAAACCACATGTGGTCCGTGCTAAAGCCGTTTATATTTCCAATTCAACAGAACTTGGTACAGTATACAGCTACCAAGAGCTTAAAGCGTTATCGAACTACTGCCGTGAACATGACATGTTATTGTTTATGGACGGTGCTCGCTTAGGTACAGCTATTGCTTATACAACTACTCAAGACAATGAACGAACCGTTACTTTAGCCGACTTTGCAGAACTGACCGATATATTCTGGCTCGGAGGTACCAAAATGGGGGCTTTATTTGGTGAAGTTATAATTATACCCAATCAAAATATTGCTATAGATTTTGATACCTATCTAAAACGTCAGGGCGCTTTAATGGCTAAAGGTTTTTTATTGGGTGTACAATTTGCCACTTTATTAAAAGACAATAAGTATATCGAGCTTTGCATGCATGCAAACAACATGGCCAAAAAACTTGCAAATGGACTCACCAGTTATGGTATTGAACTGTCTGTTCCTACCCATAGCAATCAAGTCTTTGCTATATTAGATACTAATCTCATTGAAAAGCTTGCGTTGGACTTTGGTTTCTATGAGTGGCAACAATTAAATGATGGACGCAGTATTGTTCGACTTGTGACCTCTTGGGCCACTCCAGAACATGAAGTTGATAAATTTCTACGAATCGTGGCAGAAGCCTGCTCTTAAATTCTTCAATGTACTTATTGATTGTGGTGCTTATTGATTGTGGCGCTTATTGTCTTTAGCGCTTAATGAGAAAAGCGCTTATTAATCGTTCAGCCGCTAATTCTTTTAAACATTTTACAATAATTTTAAAGTCTTTAACTAGGGGCTGTATATAATTGATTCATGGAACTGGCAGAGGCTATTTTTTAGGTAATATGCAGGTAAATTTTCGCAGCTTAATCGTTCTAAGTTAGAATAGTAAGTTAGATCCCTTAATTACTAAAAGTCACAATATATTGGCATAAAATATCCCTGCCCCCCACTCGATCACAGCTCTCGCCTTGCGAACGGGCATAGCAATACTTTGCTCGAGAACCGTTCTCAAGGCTGATGCTAAAATTGCCCCAAACGTTGTTGTAAACCTAGCTAAGGTCCAATACGCTTCGGGCATTATCAGCGGTTTACGCCTAGTTTGGAACACAGCTTGGATTAATTGGTAGCTATCAGCAGTCCTAATTAATCAATTCTATACAGCCCCTATATCTACTAAGTTCAAGTGCCAATATGTATTAAAGGTAAACCCCTTGTTTTGATCGATTTATCATATCTTTTATAACTATTTATAATTTAAGGATTTCGCTAATGACCCAATCTCAAGATACCGTGTTATACCAAGTTGAAGATCACATAGCTACCATCACTTTAAATGACCCAAATAGCTTAAATGCGTTTAACACCACTATGAAAAATGGTGTTCTAAAAGTGCTAGATGCGGCAGAAAAAGATGAACAGGTACGAGTGATTATTTTGCAAGGTGCTGGTGGTAACTTCTCTAGCGGTGGCGATATAAAAGAGATGCTATCTGATGGGATTGATAAAGACAAAATTTCTAGCAAATTAGAATCGATGGTAGAAGGCGCAGGAGAGGTAAGTTTAAAACTTCGTAAAATTCACAAACCTATCATTGCAAAACTTGAAGGCGCTGTAGCAGGTGCTGGCATGAACTTAGCATTAACCTGCGATTTTAGAATTTCTACCGATACTGCTAAATATTTACAGGCTTTTGTTCATATTGGTCTTGTACCTGATGCTGGGGGTATTTACTTATTGAACCAACTGGTGGGCGCTGCCAAAACAACTGAGCTTGTGATGCTCGGTGATAAATTTTGTGCTCAAGATATGGCAGATTTAAATATAATAAATCAAGTGGTTACTCAAGATAAGCTCGATGATACTGTACTCACTTTAGCGAAGCGTTTAAGCCGTCTACCAGGCGTTGCATTAGCCACTATGAAACATATGTTAAACACACATGCCTATGCAGGCTTAAATGAAGCTTTAGATATGGAAGTTCATCAGCAAGCTCGGTTAGCAAAAACGGATGACTTTATCGAAGGAGTCTCCGCCTTTGTTGAAAAACGACAACCCGTTTATATTGGCAAATAACTTTGCTATATAACGAGTGAAATAAAGGCTACCCAATGGTAGCTTTTATTTTGGGTATAAATTGATTATCTAAGCCATTCAAATTCAGCCAATCTAAATTATTATATTTTAAACTTATCTTGATAGACTTAATTTATAATATTAATTAAAACAACATATATAATTAAAAAAAACTAAAATGGTTACATCGCAATAAAGTGTAAGTACTAATATAGTAGGGTGAGCGAGGTTAACACCGTAACCGTTTAGTATTTCGCTGACTATAGAAACCAAAAAAGCTCCCGTATATTAATACGAGAGCTATTGTTTATAAGATATTACTTAAATAAAATTAAGCCAATTGCGCCACGTTAATCTTATCCGCTTCTTCAGAATAGGTTTCCATCTGATCGAAGTTCATGTAACGGTATACCTCATCACCCATGCTGTTTAGCATGCCAGCGTATTGCTGATATTCATCATTCGTTGGCAGTTTACCAAGTACGGCAGCAACCGCAGCCAGCTCAGCTGATGCTAAGTAAACATTCGCGCCTTGACCTAAACGGTTCGGGAAGTTACGCGTTGAGGTTGAAACCGCCGTAGAGCCTGGTGCAATACGTGCTTGGTTACCCATACATAGTGAACACCCTGGCATTTCGGTACGTGCGCCAGCTTGAGCATAAACGTTGTAATACCCCTCTTCCATTAACTGGCGTGCATCCATCTTAGTTGGAGGCGCAATCCATAAACGAGTTTTGAGGCTACCCGCAGGTACTTCTTGTAGTAATTTACCCGCTGCACGGAAGTGGCCAATGTTAGTCATACAAGAACCGATAAACACTTCATCAATTTTGTCGCCAGCAACATCAGCTAACGTCTTAGCATCATCTGGATCGTTCGGGCAGCATAATACTGGCTCATTAATCTGACTCATATCGATGGTCATATCAATAGCATACTCAGCGTCTGCATCAGCGCGCATGAGGCTTGGATTCGCTAACCACTCTTTCATTGCTTCAATACGGCGGCTAAGTGTGCGTGCATCACCATAGCCTTCTGAGATCATCCACTTAAGTAGTGTGATGTTTGACTCTAGATACTCTTTAACTGAATCTTCAGATAACGTGATGGTACAGCCAGCAGCACTACGCTCAGCTGAAGCGTCAGACAATTCAAATGCTTGCTCAACAGTTAGATCTTCTAGACCTTCAATCTCTAAGATACGGCCGTTAAATTCGTTGATTTTACCTTTCTTATCAACCGTTAAGTACCCTTCTTTGATCGCTTGTAAAGGAATAGCATGTACTAGATCACGTAAAGTAATACCAGGCTGACGCTCACCAACGAAACGAACACGTACAGACTCAGGCATATCTAGTGGCATAACCCCAGTCGCAGCAGCGAATGCAACCAAACCAGACCCTGCTGGGAATGAGATACCCATTGGGAAACGCGTATGCGAGTCACCACCCGTACCAACCGTATCAGGAAGAAGCATACGGTTCAGCCAGCTATGTATAATACCATCACCAGGACGTAAGCTTACGCCGCCACGGTTCATGATGAAGTCAGGAAGGGTATGCTGAGTCTCAACGTCGACAGGCTTTGGATAAGCAGCTGTGTGACAGAAAGACTGCATGACTAAATCGGCTTGGAAGCCTAGACAAGCTAAATCTTTAAGCTCATCACGAGTCATAGGACCGGTAGTATCTTGAGAACCAACGGTTGTCATCTTAGGCTCACAGTACATCCCTGGACGTACACCTTCCATACCACAAGCTTTACCTACCATCTTCTGAGCTAACGTATAGCCTTTGTCAGATTCTTCAGGCTGCTCAGGCTTAGCAAATACGTCTGAATGCTCTAAACCTAAATAGTCACGTGCACGGTTCGTCAGACCACGGCCTACGATTAAAGGAATACGGCCACCGGCGCGTACTTCGTCTAGAAGCGTTGCAGAGTTCAGTTTGAAAGTAGATAATACTTCATCTGAATCATGCTTAGTGATTTTGCCATCATGTGGATAGATGTCAAACACATCACCCATTTCAATGTTATCAACTTCAACGTCTTCGATAGGTAGCGCACCTGAGTCTTCCATCGTATTAAAGAAGATAGGCGCAATTTTACCACCTAATACAAGACCGCCTGCACGCTTGTTAGGTACATTAGGAATATCATCACCCATTAACCAAAGTACAGAGTTGGTAGCTGACTTACGGCTAGAACCTGTCCCTACTACATCACCAACATAAGCTAGTGGATGGCCTTTTTCTTTAAGCTCATCAATAAGTGTCATAGGACCACGGACACCTTCTTCGTCAGCTTGAATGCCGTCGCGAGAGTTTTTGTGCATGGCTAATGAATGCAGTGGAATATCCGGACGACTCCAAGCATCCTGTGCAGGAGATAAGTCATCAGTATTGGTTTCGCCAGTTACTTTAAACGCAGTATAAGTTGTTATTTTAGGTACTTCTGGACGATTTAAGAACCACTCTGCATCGGCCCAAGATTGAATTACTTCTTTAGCTTTTTGATTACCCGCTTCAGCTTTGTCAGTAACGTCATTGAACGCATCAAATACTAATAATGTCTTTTTAAGCGCTTCAGCAGCATTTTCAGCAACTTCTTCGTCTTCTAAAGCTTCAACTAATGGTAATACGTTATAACCACCTTGCATGGTACCCAAAATATCGACTGCTTTTTGTTTGTCAATAAGAGGTGAGGTTGTTTCGCCTTTTACGATAGCTGCTAAGAAAGCGGCTTTTACATATGCTGCTTGGTCAACACCCGCTGGTACGCGGTTCGCCAATAAGTCCATCAAGAACTCTTCTTCACCCGCTGGAGGATTTTTTAATAGTTCTACCAAATCTGCAGTCTGATGCTCAGATAAAGGTAGTGGTACTGTACCGAGTTCGGCACGTTCTTCAATATGTTTACGATATGCATCTAACACAATAGCGTCCTCTAAATTTAAATGCAGGCTAAGGTAGCTACATTGATAAATCCACTGACCAATCATCTGATTTCAGTGGATTTATGTATTGGCTGCCAGGGCCTTGCAGGTGGGTTTAAATATCCCTACTAATATAGCGTAAAACGCGGCAAAAGTTAATCCTAATAGCGTTATACATTAGTAATAAGGGACTATAATCATCATTTATTATTGAAATACGGTATATGGAAAAGATATGCCTATCTGTTTTATTTTAGATATTATATCTACACCATTTATTAATAGTTTGGCATTAATTGTAATAAGAGTATTAAAGTTCACAATGTTTATTAAATTACTAGGGCTGTATAGAATTGATTCATGGAACTGACAGAGGCTATTTTTTAGGCAATATACTGGGAAATTTTAGACACTTAGTCGTTCTAAGTTAGAACCCTTAATTATTGAATGTCACAATATATTGGCAAAAAATATCCCTGCCCCCCTCTCGAGCACAGCTCTCACCTTGCGAACGGGCAAAGGAGTGCTTTGCTCGAGAACCGTTCTCAAGGCTGATGCTAAAATTGCCCCAAACGTTGTTGTAAACCTATCTAAGGTCCAATACGCTTCAGTCATTATCGTCGATTAACGCCTAGTTTGGAACACAGCTTGGATTAATTGGTAGCTGTCAGCAGTCCTAATTAAGCAATTCTATACAGCCCCTAATATAATTATGATAAATTAGTGTTTTTATTGATTTGAAACAGAGTTTTAAGATATAAATTTATACGTAGCTTGATGGTGCTGAACATCAGTATTGTCAATTTTATAACGTGTGAATATATAAAACGTTCATAATATTTAAGCACTTTATACGTTAAAGTTAAATTATAATCACTATATTAGGATAACCACGTATGTCAAAAAACGATAAATATAATAAAGGCCTTAAAGTTCGTACCGAAGTTATGGGCGAGGCGCATGTCCAGCGTTCATTAGATGCTGCCACCTCTTTTACCCAGCCTTTACAAGACTGGATTATTGAACACGCATGGGGAACGACGTGGCAGGATGACTCAATATTACCTCGTAAATATCGATCTTTAATAACATTAGGGTTTTTAATTGCTCAAAAAAGTCCAAATGAATTAAAAGGTCATATTAGAGGTGCTATTAACAATGGCGCTTCTGTAGAAGAGATACGTGAAGTCTTAATGCACAGCTTGCTGTATTGCGGGGCGCCTACTACTCAAGAAGCTTTTAGGGCCGCTATTGAAGTGTTTGAAGAAATGGAAATAAATTATAAATAGTTGATTATAATTACTTACATCACCTTCAACTCTTGACGTAGGCTGTGACTTTAGCCCAGCAATATGAAAAAAAATTTTAATTTTCTGGCCTAAAGTCATAGCCTACAAGGCAGTTTAAAAAGTTGTGAATGGGTTAATTACTTATTCAGAACTAGTCGTTCATAAGAATTAGATCAAAAGCGAAATTGGATCTGCACTGAGCATCAGACGCTTGTGCACGAATATGACTTTAAAACATCGATACTCTGATATAATACAATAATTATTTATTATCGAATGATCGATTCAAAACCCTTATTTAATAACGGTTTAAGAGATAAGTTTATTATGACTGTAATAGTACAAACTCATGTACCGTCACTGAAGCCAAAGCCAAAAAAAGCGGTGAAAGGTGAGAAACTACGCGGCTATGATAAGGTTGCACGTATTCCTATCAAAGTTATTCCTACAGAAAAGGCTAAAAAGAAGCCTGATTGGATTCGCGTTAAGATGTCATCTCCTGCCGAGGTCGATCGCATCAAAAAGACACTGCGTAAACAAAAACTATATACCGTGTGTGAAGAAGCCGCCTGCCCCAACCTACCTCAGTGTTTCGGTGATGGTACGGCTACCTTTATGATTATGGGTGATATATGTACACGCCGTTGCCCGTTTTGTGATGTGGCACATGGCCGACCAAACAACCTTGATCCTGATGAGCCACGTCATACCGCAGAAACAATCTTAGGCCTAGGTCTTAAGTATGCGGTTATCACCTCAGTTGATCGCGATGATTTAAAAGATGGTGGTGCTCAACATTTTGTTGAGGTTATCAATGAATCAAAAGCTTTAAGCCCAAACTGTTTGATAGAAATCCTTGTTCCTGATTTTAGAGGACGTATGGAGGTGGCTTTAGATTTATTAACTGAGACACCACCAGATGTGTTTAACCATAATATCGAAACGGTGCCTCGTTTATATAAAGCGTTTCGCCCTGGTTCGGATTATCAACATTCACTCGATCTGCTTAAAAAGTACAAAGCACGTCGTCCCGATATCGCAACTAAGTGCGGCTTTATGGTGGGACTTGGTGAAACTGAAGAAGAGGTCTATGCTTTACTTGATGACTTAAAAGCACATGATGTTGATATGATCACCATTGGTCAATATTTACAACCTAGTAAAAACCATGCTCCAGTTGAGCGTTATGTGCACCCCGATGAGTTCCAGCGTTATATGGATTATGGAAAAGAGATAGGCTTCTTTAGTATATGGGCAGGACCGATGGTACGCTCAAGTTACTTTGCAGATCGTCAATACTATGGTGAAGACTGCCCTACGCCTATTCGCAGTAAAAAGGCTTTAGAAGCTGAAGGTAAGCTTGGTTGTTAATAAAAACCATAATTATGAAATAAAGTCAAAAGGAGACCTAATAACTAGGTCTCCTTTTTAAGTTTGAACTATTAACTTGCTATTAAAACAATTAACTTGTTATTAAAATAGAACCTATTTAGATTCAACACAGAATTTAGCTTTATAGTTTAACTTTATAGTGTAGAAACTTGTACCGGTTTTTTATTTGATTTATTGGCAGTGATATTTAAAATCACTATACCTAGTACAATTATTCCACCTACCACATCGGTCATCAGCTCAGGATAAATAAGCAACAAGGCGCCCACTCCTAATATAATACGAGTGACAGCATTCATTGGACCTTTAAAATAGCCTTCAACCGCAGCACTTAGCCCTATTACACCAGTTACTGAAGTGAATACCACAGTAATAATGTCTAATATAGGTGGCAAAGGGAATTCTTTAGCGGTTACTGCCAATCCTACTGGATCAATCATCAACATGGTTGGATTATAAATAAACATAAACGGCACGATAAACCCAGCCAAAGCTAATCTTAGAGATTGAAAACCAGTTTTCATCGGGTCACCACCAGCTATCCCTGCTCCAGCAAAGGCTGCTAAACAAACAGGTGGGGTTATATTGGCAAATATACCAAAATAAAACACAAACATATGTGCTGATAGAATAGGAATATCAAAACCAGCCAGTGCCGGTGCTGCCATAGTCGCAGTGATGATATAGGCTGGAATAGAAGGTAATCCCATACCAAGTACCATTGAAGCCAGCATTGTTAATATAAGGGTTAGCAATAACGAGCCGGCCCCTAGGGTCACTATTGATGAAGTCATTACTGTACCAAAACTGGTCAAACTCACCACACCAATGATAATACCCACCACCGCACACGCTGCCATTACCGCCAGCGATTGACGCGTTCCGTCTTCTAAAGCGCCAAGTACATCCGTGAAGCTCATGCGCGTTTCTTTTTTAATCATACTGATTAAAACCGTAAACCCGATGGTGTAAGCCGCAGCAAAACCAACTGGTACCGATTTGGCTAATAACGTTACCAAAAAGATAATGGGTAATAGCATATGCCCGCGCGCGCGCATCACTTCTTTTAACTGTGGCAGGCTATCTTTAGCAATACCTTTTAGGTCGCGTCTACCCGCTCTAAAATGAACTTGTGCAATCACTCCTAAGTAATAAAGCACAGCTGGTAATAAAGCCGCCAAAGCAATGGTACTGTATTTAACGCCTGTGGTTTCGGCCATAATAAAAGCACTGGCACCCATAATAGGAGGTAGTACCTGCCCGCCTACGGAAGCGCTTGCCTCCACTGCACCAGCAAAATTTTTGTGGTAACCCACCTTTTTCATTAAAGGAATAGTGAACGCACCCGTACCCACGACATTAGCAACCGCAGCACCGTTGATACTACCCATAAAGCCACTGGAAATCACCGCAACTTTTGCAGGCCCACCTTGTTTGTGCCCAGCTAACGCAAGCGCTAAATCGTTAAAAAGTTGCCCCATACCTGAACGTGATAAAAATGCGCCAAAAAGAATGAATAGGAAGATAAACGTTACCGACGCCCCAATGGCTGTAGAGTATAATCCTTCAGTTTTAAGATAAAGCTGCCCAAAAATATCACCCATATCATACGGTCTGGTCAGTAATCTATCCGGCATAAAGTCGAGATGACTAAAAAATGGATATGCTAAAAATACCAATGCAAATAATGGCAATATAAACCCAGTGATACGTCTTGTACCTTCCAATACACAAAGTACGGTAATTATAGAAAATACAATGTCTAATGTATTGGGTATGCCGCCGCGAATCGTAACAATGTTTTGATACTCCATCATTAAATACACAACACCTGACAAGGACATCAAGAACCAAATCCAGTCATAGAAAGCCACCTTTAAACGTGATGCTTTTTTAGTAGCAGGATAAATCAGGAAGATAAGCCCGAAACCAACGCCTACGTGTATAGCACGCTGTAACAAAGCAGGCATGGGGTTAAAAGTAATGTATAAATGAAAAATTGCGTATAAGATCGCTATCGCCGCAATCAACCAACTTACCTTTTTATTTTTAAGATGCCTTGTAATCGACTCGCGATCGAACTTCTCTAGTATTTTCTGCTGCTGCTCTGCGGTAGGTGCATCTTCATCAATAACATCAACATTAGGCAACTCATCATAGGGTGGAATAGCTGCTCCTGGTGCTGGAATAGCGCTGGTGGGTATACTAGATGTTGCGGGATTATTTATGCCTCCGCTACTTGGGCGGGATGTACTCATAACAAGATTCCTGTCGTCTTAGATTCCATAGGTTGAGCTTCCGTATTGCTATATAAATGTTGGTATAACCGTCTACCCATTTATAAATAGGTAAACTGTCGAAGGTGTCATTATTGTGGTTAAGTATTATTTGCGCTTTAATATTGCTTGATATCATCCAGTTCAAATATGGCAATGTCGTATTGATTGAATAATGGGTATATTGAGGGTATTTACCGTCTGGCCTACCTATTGTCCCGGTAGATGGTGTACCCGCACCAAAGGTTTCAAAATAGGTATCTGTTAATAGGAGCTGATCACCCTGCTTTTTATAACTCTCAATCCACCACTGTTTTTCAACCGAGTGCATCCATTTAATTTCAAAATCATCTTCAAGTAGGCACTGATAATTGTTAAAACTCACCGTTACAACGCTATGAGGTATCAAAAACCAGTAACTAACCAAATAAATTAGCAAGCCCAAAGCTAATAGGCTTATTATCAAAGTCTTTACAAATAAAAAGCGACCAGCATGGTGGTGTTGCCAGTGCTGATCGCGGTTATTTAATATCATTAAGATTAACTTTCTCGATAAACGATTGCTAATTGCCGATTGCCATAGCTATCTATTTAGCATTTTGCTCATCGTAATAGCGCTTAGCACCTGGATGAATCGGCGCGACCAATCCTTGTTGCGCAGTTTCTAGACTAATGCCAGCCGCTGCTTGGTGTGCCGTTTTAAGCTTATCTTGACTATCAAAAAACGTTTTTGTGAGCTTATACACATCATCTTTTGACAAATCTGAGCTAACAACAAACGCATTCATAATCGCGGCAGTGGGTATGGCTGTCTCATTACCGTAAGTGCCGGCAGGAATTTCTTTAGCCGTAAAATAAGTTTGATCTTGAGCGATTTCGTTCACTTTAGCAGGATCAATACTAACCAATTGTAGATCAAAACCTTGCTCTAGTTCCATTAATGAAGAGTTGGGTAAACCACTGGTTAAAAACGCTGCGTCTAATTTGCCAGATTTTAGAGCGTCTGCTGCTTCAGCATAACCCAAATAATCTACTTTAACATCCTCATAGCTCATGCCAAAGCCTTTAAGCAAGTTGCGTGCATTAACTTCAACTCCTGAGTTCTGAGCTCCAACTGCAATGCGCTTGCCACGTAAGTCTTCAAAGTTGGTAATGCCTGAATCTTTCGAGGTTACGATTTGAACATAGTTAGGATATAAAGCTGCGATTTGCTGCACCTTAGTAATGGGTGCAGTAAAGTTATTCTGGCCTTTAACAGCATCGTTTACTACATCGCTCATGGCAAATGCCATTTCGACCTTACCTTGATTGATAAGATTCATGTTTTCCACTGATGCGCCTGTGGTCTGAGTCTTGGAGTTTACGCCATAGGTTTGATTAAAAGCTTCGGTTAGTGAGGTGCCTATAATATTATAAGGACCTGAAGCACCGCCTGTCGCTAGTGTTGCAAATTTGGTCTCAAGCTTATCAGTTGCCACCGTTTCAGTTCCACTTTCAGTGTCAGTGCCTTTAACCGTTTCTTCAGGCGTATCACCTTCAGTTACTGCATCAGTACTATTATCAGAACAAGCGGTTAAGCCCATAGTTGTTAATAAAATCAGCGAAGCTAACCCTATTTTATGCGAGTTAATTGCGGTATGGAGTGTAGACAAAGCTGTCATATTTATATCCCTATAAAAATTAAAAGTAGGCTTAAGAATTAAGTACTGTTAGTATTAAGTTGATAATGATCTATATTTAGATCAATAAATAAGGTTACAATTTAGATAACCATAATATTTATAACATAAAATACTAATAACTTATAGAATTTTGTTAATTCTTCTTACTTTTATGTGACTGTTTAATGCATAGCCGTATATAACTTTCTATATCTAAAATAGGGTTCAACATATAATTATTTGCTTATAAAATATGACTTGAACTATTGATATATTGTTATGTACAGCTTTATGACTATTTAATTGCTACCATATTTTATAATACGCTCATTGAATTTATTTAGGTTTAAACATAAGATTCTCATAATCAATTATATTTAAAAAATACTCTTTAAAGGATTTCTATGGCTAAGTCTATATTCTCATCTGATAAAATTCACACGCTGCATCACACCTTATTTAAACCAAGCGGCGATACAAAAGCAACTTTATTAATAGTTCATGGGATGATGGAGCATGGGGGTAGATATACCGATTTTGCTGAGTATTTATCAAATATAGGCATTGCGGTTTTAACCTACGATATATTAGGCCATGGGCGTAGTATTAGAAATAGTGATGACTTAGGTTATTTTACGCCGGCGCATCCCGCCCAAACTCTTCTTAAAGACACTATTATCATGGCGAACGTTTTGAAACGCCACTATCCAAAGACCCCACATTTTATAATGGGTCATTCAATGGGCTCTTTCATTGTGCGTAATGTGCTACAAGTTCATAGTCACGATTTTGCAGGTGCCATATTAATGGGTAGTAGTGACTATGATCCTTTATTAAATGCGTTAAGGCCTTTAAGTAAGGTTTTAAACAAGTTTCAACCTAAACGTCATAATGCCGCCTTCTCAAATATCATGAATAAGATATTGAATGCCAAACTCACCGATAAGAAAATGGATTCTGAATATGCTTGGTTATGTAAAAATCCAGAAGCTATAGAAGCCTATATAAAAGATCCCCTTTGTGGTTTTGATTTTACAAATAATGGGTTTTACACATTATTTGAACTTATGGAGACAGGCTTATCTAAAAACTGGGCTTCTACTATAGAGCATGACTTCCCTATGCTGTTTATTAGCGGTGAAAATGACCCCGTTGGCAACATGGGTAAAGGAATAAGAAAAGTGACGTCAAGCTTAGAAAAGCAAGATTTCAAAAATATAGATCAAATACTATATCCTCTAATGCGTCATGAACCTTTGCATGAAAAGGAATATGAAACTGTCTATGCAGACTTATCTAACTGGATAAATACTAACTCCTAACTCCTAGTATCAAATATAGTCCACTCGAATAAGTTGCTAATTTTGATGAAATTAGCGACAATACTCTACGTCAAATTACTAGAATATTGCACGCTTTTATAATCTTTAAATAACATATACTAAATCTAAAAATTATTATATCAATGAGAACGAGTGCGAACGCTATAAGTAGTAGGTTCAGCGAGTTTGATAAAGACAGATTATTTTTATGAGTTGGTATAAATTGAATAAATGGATAATATTATGTCATTAGAACAAATCATTGAACAAGCTTTCGAAAAACGTGCTGAATTTAGCCCTAGTTCTATGCCTCAAGATGTAAAAGATGCCGTAAATACCGTTTTAGAACAACTTGATAACGGGTCTCTTCGCGTTGCTGAAAAGAAAGATGGCGAGTGGTCCGTAAATCAGTGGGCTAAAAAAGCTGTCTTATTATCTTTTCGTATGAATGATAACTATCCGATGCCAAGCTGTGAGCATCTACAATTTTATGACAAAGTACCGACTAAATTTTCAAATTGGACTGAGCAGCAGTTTGTAGCAGCTGGCGTCCGAGTCGTACCCCCTGCAGTAGCGCGCCGTGGATCATTCATTGCTAAAGGTGTGGTACTAATGCCAAGCTATACCAATATTGGTGCATATGTTGATGAAGGTACGATGGTTGATACTTGGGCTACAGTAGGCTCGTGCGCGCAAATTGGTAAGAATGTTCACTTATCAGGCGGTGTTGGTATTGGTGGCGTATTAGAGCCTTTGCAAGCTAACCCTACGATTATTGAGGACAACTGCTTTATTGGAGCGCGTTCTGAAATTGTTGAAGGTGTCATTGTTGAAGAAGGCTCAGTTATTTCTATGGGCGTTTATATTGGTCAATCTACTAAGATTTATGATCGTGAAACTGGAGAAATACACTATGGCCGTGTACCCGCTGGTTCAGTGGTCGTGTCTGGTAGTCTTCCTGCCAAAGATGGTTCACATAGCCTATATTGCGCGGTAATTGTTAAGAAAGTTGATGCACAAACCCGTTCAAAAACCAGCATCAACGAATTATTACGTTTAGCTTAGACTTTAATTCAGTCTAACCCATAATTAGCTTTACTTTTGTTAATACAAAACTATCAGACGATTTAATAAGGTGCTTAGAATGCTTCTAAGCACCTTTATTCATTTAGAGCAAATTATTATGACTCCAAATAAACCACTACGTAGCCCCAGTATTCCGGTTACTGACCCTGAAGCTGGTTTACGCATGACTGAGATTTTTTATTCGCTTCAAGGAGAAGCATTAACATCTGGGCTACCCACAATCTTTGTTAGATTAACAGGGTGTCCTTTACGCTGTGTGTATTGTGACACAACCTACTCTTTTGTCGGTGGCGAGCGACTATCACTGGATACAATCATACATGAGATTGCCCAATATCCTTGTAAACGTGTCTGTGTTACCGGCGGAGAGCCTCTAGCGCAGCCTAATTGTATAGCTCTAATTAAGAGGTTGCTTGAAGACGGTTATGAAATATCATTAGAGACCGCTGGTGCTCTATCTGTTGCGGATGTACCAAAAGCTGTTAGCAAAGTTATGGATATAAAGACACCTAGTAGTGGCGAAGTCGATAAAAACCTTTGGTCAAATCTTGAATATTTGACAGACCATGATCAATTAAAATTTGTGATTATGAATCGCAGTGATTATGAATGGTCCGAACAAAAGCTTAAAGAATATGAACTTGATAAATTAGTAGGAACCGTATGGTTTTCACCTATGTTTAATGTAGATGAGAATATAGAACAGACTGTAAAAGTACCCAATTTAGCACGTGAATTAGCAGAATGGATACTCGAAGATGCACTGCCTGTAAGGTTACAATTGCAGCTGCATAAAATCATATGGGCAGATGCGAAGGGTAAATAAAATTAATTGATATTCTTTGTTCCGAATATCGACATCACATAATCAATATGCTGCTCTATTACTTTATCGCAGTAAGGGTCTTTACCAGATATACGGTAGAATTGAGGTGCATAAATAAAGATAGAATTGACGGCTCCAATAAAGATATAGCGTATATGAATACTGTCACCTTTAGGCATAAGTCCATATTTTTGAGCAAGTTTAAGCAGATTTAATTCCGATCGGGCATTTGGGCCAATATAATTGTCTGTAAACCAATTTATGCGGTCAGGATTTCCTTGATTGGCTTGAATCATAAATCGATAGAAGTACGGATAGTGAGCACTAAACTCTATATAATGTTGAATAAGTTCACGAATGAGTATACGTTCATCCACATCGCCTATCTGCTTACGCCGTTTATCAGATTCCGATATTTAAGTATCAAAAATAACCTTAGCCGATGCTTTCCATAGGTCCAATTTACTGCCGAAGTGATGCGTAATTAACGTATGATTAACATCAGCCTTAGCAGCTATCGAACGCGCGGAGACACCGTCATAACAAGAAGATGAAAACTCTTCAATAGCTACGGTAAGTATCTTACTTTTGGTTTCTTTAGTTCGCTCCTGCTCGGCGCGTTTAGAACTATTAACTTTGAGGGTAGCTATCATAGTTTTCTCGTTTTAAATAAAGTTAATTAATACCATCTCTTATCATTTAAAAACATAATTATTAATCAAGCAATTCATAAGTATTTATTAATTAATATTATATACTAAAAAACCCAAGCTTTAAGCTTGGGTTAATTTTAGATTAAGATATATTATATTAAATAATAACACGACTATTAAGCTATCTATATTATTGGTTTATTACATCTACATCAGCTGGCGGTGTAAAGCTAAATTGGCTACTAGGGATGCTAGTATTTAACCTAACATTGTTAAAATTAATAGAAGTAACTTGTCCTAACGAATCATTCAATACCATCATCACCGGCTTACCGCCATTGAAACTAACCGCTAAACTCTTAAAATTACTTGCGTTAGATTTTGGATATAAGACATAATAGTTCTTATTTTTATTAGGCTGAGTTATTTTAAAGTTCTGTGAAATCTTTGAAGGTTCACCTGATAAAAGTAATGCTGGCGTATTGCCTAGCTGTTGACTTGCGTTTTGACGCGTCACTTGCTCTAAGTCTTTGTCATATACCCATAGATCATTACCATTAGTGACGATTAACTGTTCAAATGGTGACGTTATATTCCAGCGAAAGTTATTTGGACGTTTCAAACTTACTTTGCCTGAAAAAGTACCATTTTTTGCAGTTAGCCCGCTTCTACCACCACCTTCACCCTTAGTGGTTTGAGTGAAATTAGCGGTCATACTTCTCGTATTCTTGAGTAATGCATTCAACCGTTTAGCGGCTGTTAAGTTGTCAGCGGCTGTAGTAGCTTGTGCTGCTTGAGACATGGTCATAACTGGCATACTAAAAATCAAAGCGCCAGATAGCGCAGTGCCCATTAATTTCTTCAGTAGTGGTTTCATTTTATTATTTTGGTTGATATTTATTTGCATATTATTTACCTATCGTTAATTAATATCAGTCAATTGAATTGATAACTTGAACGCTAGTTTGCCAGTTCTTTTCTTACGTGACTAGAAGATAATTGCAAAAATAACTTCTGTTATGTTACGCAGTTTAATTTTGATTAGATATTATCTTAAATCTATTGCATGTTCGCGACTAATATATAGCTGCCAACCTTGTTTAAGTATTAAATAAGCATATAAAAAAACCCTGATAGACAATATCAGGGTTTTGGTATCTATATATCAACATATACATCAAAATCAGAATTAAAGTTATTTATTAATATAAATATCTTGAATTTGATTTGACCGTTGTTTAAGCTTCTTGGATAGAAACATAACGACGGTTGAATTTACCTTTAGTGTCAAACTTAACAACACCATCAGTTAGTGCGAATAAAGTATGGTCACGACCCATACCTACGCCTTCGCCGGCATGAAATTCAGTACCACGTTGACGAACGATAATGTTTCCAGCAACAACATCTTGACCACCAAATACTTTTACACCAAGCATTTTAGGGTTAGAGTCACGACCGTTACGAGTTGAACCTGCGGCTTTTTTATGTGCCATGAGAAATCTCCTTATTGAGACTAATATATAAAAACTTTAAGTATTAAGACGATGAATAATAGGCTATTAATCAATAACTGTAAATTGATAAATGTAAATCAACTCTCTTAATATTTGAAAAGAACTATTTAGCTATTAAACATTAATCGCTTTGATTTTAAGAAGCGTATACCACTGACGGTGGCCTTGCTCTTTATGATAATGCTTACGGCGCTTATGCTTAACGATACGGATTTTCTTACCACGGCCGTGCTCTACTACTTCAGCTTCAACGCTAGCACCTTCAACAACTGGCTGACCGATCTTATAATCATCGCCATCTACAACCATTAATACATCTTCGATTTTAATGGTCTCGCCTTCTTCAGCTTTAAGAAGCTCAACTTTTAGTAGTTCATCAACATTTACACGATGCTGCTTACCACCACTTTTAATAACTGCGTACATCTTATGACTCCATTTAACCCGTGTGACGTGGTTATTATCTGCTCAAATAAAGCTCAAATAACGCTTCAGCGTATCGCTTGAACGACGATCACTACAGGGAAAGTTACAGGAAAATTTTCTATACAATTAAAATTCAAGATTAAGCGAATTCAAGGCTTTGTAAATTCAAGAGGGTAATTTAAACTTAATAAATTAAGACAGGTGTTTGATAAATGACACCCAAATAAATTAAGCTAATAACTACGAAGAAATCACAACAATTTAAACTCGCTATGTATAGAAGCTTTACGTTAAATATGAAGACGGAATTTTACGCATTTATTGATGTAATTGCAAGCCCTGTCTATAAAATAAACCTATGCTAGAATAATTCAAAAACCTAATTTAGGTTTGGTGATATAAATTTTTTATACAGCTACCATATTTGGTTTAGAATATTAGATGCTATTTGCTATTTAAACGATTTATCAACGTAATAATTTTCATCTTTATACTAAAATCGCAATTCTACTATAGATGACTCGAAATATGAGATGACTCGAAATATGACCTCTAAAACTTCTACAGAACTGAATGATTTAATTAAAAATAACGCCACCACTCATATCGAATACGCTGATATTCAAAACATCGTTGCAGAAGATTTCGATATTATGGATAAACAAGTATTTGGCAGTTTAAACTCCAAAGTTAAGCTTGTTATGAGCGTGTCGCAACATGTAATTAATGCTGGTGGCAAGCGAATGCGGCCCCTTATTACCTTGTTATGTTCACGTCTATGTCAAGATGAGCAATCCAGAGACACTATGCATTTGGCTGCTATTACTGAAATGCTACATACAGCCACACTCGTTCACGATGACGTTATTGATGAATCGGGCTTAAGACGAGGTCGTCCTACTGCGAATGCAACATGGGATAACCCAACGGCTGTATTAGTGGGTGATTATCTTATAGCACGTGCATTTAATCTACTGGTAGGTTTTGAAAGTTTACCCTTGCTTAAATTATTTTCAGATGGAACGTGTGATATTGCAGAAGGTGAAGTTTTACAGCTTCAACATCAGCATAATCCGGAAGCAACAGAAGAGGATTACATGCGTATCATAGATGGTAAAACATCTCGTTTATTCATGATGGCTACTTGTGGTGTTGCTATTTTGCAAAATAAAAAGGAATTTATAAAACCTTTTAGTGATTTTGGTCAGCACTTTGGTAACGCATTCCAGATTATAGATGATGTCCTTGATTATAGCGGTGATAGTGAGGTTATGGGAAAAAACCTTGGCGACGATTTGGCTGAAGGCAAGCCTACTTTACCTACCATTGTGGCACTTAAAATATTAAAAGATAGCGATGAAGATAATTATAACCTACTTCGTATCGCTGTTCAGACAGGTAAGGTTGGAGATCCTCAAAAACTAATTAGTTTGGTAAAAGACTCTGGGGCTTTAGAATACTGCCGTAAGCGCGCTTTAGAAGAGACGCGTCTGGCACAACAAGCGTTAACAGCTTTGCCTGACAATCAATACCGTTTAGGGTTATGGCAGCTCACACAATTAGCGACCAATCGATTAGTTTAAATTATTCGCTTTAAACAAAATTACTTATAAAAAAAATTACTTATAGTAAATTGGCATATTGGCTATACGTCTATTAAGCATCGATTTAAGCTTAATCAACTAAATCATATTTTATACCGCGTTTATATGAAGTTTTCACAACCAATCAATTAGAACCTCGTGCAAAATATTACAATTTCGAAACAATTAAAAAAATCCCTATCACTGATTTTTAACTGCTAAATAGGTGATAATAAATATATCTTTTCTACAAGCTAAATTATCAAATATCCCTACTTATTAAACTGCTTGTGTTGACCCAATTATTAAGGTTTATTAAATGAATCACTCTCCCCTTTTTTTAGCTTTAAGCTTGGCTGTATCCAGCATTTTGTTGCAAGGTTGTGATAAAAAGGAAGATGAAGCTTCAGCGGCTGCCGCTCAACAACAAATGCCTCCTGCTACTGTCAACGTAATTACTGCGCAGTTTCAAACAGTCCCTTTAATAAAAGAGTTTTCTGGTAGAACACACGCTTATCAACAAGCTGATGTTCGTCCACAAGCAACAGGCGTCGTCGATGAGATATTGTATCGTGAAGGAAGTATGGTCAATAAAAATCAGCCTTTATATCGATTAAGCGTCGATAACTATCAAGCTGGTCAAGCTGCGGCGCAAGCAGCTGTTCAACAAGCTATGGCTAATGTCAATACAGCGAGGGCCAGTTACAATAATGCGCTGGCTAATTTAGAGTCTCAAAAGGCACAGCTGGAACAAGCGCGTGCTGATGTTCAAAGATTAGAGCCTTTGGTTGGAATGAAAGCTATTTCACAACAGCAGTTTGAGCAAGCGATAACCAATTTTAAAACTGCGCAAGCTGCTTTTGCTAGCTCACAAGCAGCTGTTGAACAAGCTAAAGCAAATATTGCAAGCTCACAAGCTGCTGTTGAGACTGCTAGAGCTCAATTATCAGGCAGTCAATTAGATTTAAACCGTACCATCGTGCGCGCACCTATTAGCGGTAAAACAGACCGTTCAAATGTTACGGTCGGTGCTTTAGTGAATGCTAACCAAGCCGAGCCTTTAGTAACAATATCTAAACTAAATCCTATTTATGTCGATATTAGCCAATCCTCTTCAGACTTGTTAAAACTTAAACAACAACAAGCTTCAGGTAAGCTTGATGCAGGTAGCAGCACCGTAGAGCTTATACTTGAAGATGGCAGTACGTATCCGGTGCGCGGTCAATTATCTTTGGCTGAAGCTAAGGTTGATGAAGATAGCGGCGCTGTGACATTAAGAGCTATATTCAAAAATGATAACTATATATTACTACCCGGTATGTACGTAAAAGCTAAAATAATTCAAGGATTGATTAACAATGCTGTTCTCTTACCCCAAAGCGCTCTGATACGTACTCCTAAAGGTGAGACTCAAGTCTATGTAGTTGATAACGAAAATAAGATACAAGTACGAGATGTTGAGGTTAATGGAACTTATAAAGGGGACTGGGTTGTCACTGATGGATTGAATGCTGGCGAAAAAATTGTGGCGATAGGTGGCTCAAAAGTGCAGCCTGATCAAGAGGTAGTTGTTAAACCGCTTCCAGTGCCTAACCAACCTAACAGATCCGCTTCACAAGCAGCATCTAAAGGGCCTTATGCCCCGCCTTCTCAGCAGAATGAGTCTCAACAGTTAGCTCCACAACAGGCATCTCCTCAACAAGCATCTCCTCAACAGTTAGGGTCCGAAGACCAGGCTGAACAAAGTCCTGCAAATCAAGAACAAGCTCAGACTGCGCAATAATTCAAGAATAGGCATACTAGGAAATTATCATGTCACGATTTTTTATTCACCGCCCTATTTTTGCATGGGTTATTGCAATATTAATCATGCTGTTGGGCGTCATATCGGTTATCAATTTACCGATTGAACAATACCCACGAATTGCACCGCCTACCATTAGTGTTAATGCAGTCTATCCCGGTGCCAACGCTGAAATTGTAGAAGATTCAGTTGTTCAAATTATTGAGCAGCAGATGAAAGGTTTGGATGGCTTGATGTATATGTCATCCTCAAGCTCTTCAAGTGGTACGGGTTCGGTAACTCTAACTTTTGAAAATGGCACAAATCCAGATACCGCTCAGGTTCAGGTACAAAACAAGTTGCAGTCTGCCATGAGCGCCCTTCCTGAAATAGTTCAGCGACAAGGCGTTAATGTCACTAAGTCATCTAGTGGATTTTTGATGGTTCAGGGCTTCGTATCAGAAGATGGCTCAATGGACAATGTTGACATTGCTGATTATGTTGCTTCAAATATCGTGGATCAAATAAGCCGCGTTGAAGGGGTTGGGGATGTCCAGCTTTTCGGTTCGTCTTATGCGATGCGTGTTTGGCTAGACCCTGCCCGCCTTCGTGGGTATAAACTTGTGCCTAGCGATATTGTTCAGGCAATTCAATCACAAAACACTCAAGTTTCTGCCGGTCAATTAGGTCAAGCACCCGCTGACACTGACAATCAGGTAATCAACGCCACGGTCAGTGTGCAAAGCTATTTGCAATCACCAGAAGAGTTTGAAAATATTTTATTAAAAACTGATAATACTGGCGCACAAGTACGTCTAGGCGATGTTGCAAAAGTTGAAGTGGGTAGTGAGAACTATGGTGTTATCTCACGTTATAATGGCTATGATGCCTCTGGTTTTGGCATCTCATTAGCACCCGGCTCTAATGCTCTAGACACTCGACAACTTGTTGAAGAACGCATGGCGGAGCTGGAACAGAATTTCCCAGCAGGTCTAAAAACAGTCGTACCCTATGATACAACCCCCTTTGTTAAACTTTCTATTGAACAAGTAGTCAAGACCTTAATCGAAGCTATTATTTTAGTATTCTTAGTCATGTTCCTGTTTTTACAGAACTTTCGTGCGACGATTATTCCCACCCTTGCTGTTCCTGTCGTTCTTTTAGGGACATTTGCTGTCCTATATGTTGCCGGTTTCAGTATTAACGTCTTAACCATGTTTGCTATGGTATTGTCCATTGGTTTGCTTGTTGATGATGCTATTGTTGTTGTAGAAAACGTCGAACGTATCTTAGAAGAAGACGAAAATATCTCTGTCAAAGATGCCACTATTCAGTCTATGGGCGAGATTAGTAAAGTCGTTATTGGCATCGCACTTATACTAGCTGCAGTCTTCGTACCTATGGCATTCTTTGGTGGGTCTACAGGTGTTATTTACCGTCAGTTCTCTATTACCTTAATTACCAGTATGGTACTGTCTGCAGTGGTAGCGTTAATTTTTACTCCAGCATTATGCGTGACTTTACTTAAACGTGAACGCGATAAAGAAAAAGGTAAGAAAGGCTTTTTTGGTTGGTTCAACCGTGTATTTGATAAAACCAGTCGCTCGTATGAACGTATTATAGGTAAGAGCATCAACTTAAAATGGCTTTATGTTATTGCTTATGCTGCTATTATTGCGGTTATGACCGTGGTATTTTTGAGAATACCTGGGTCGTTTTTGCCCGAAGAAGATCAGGGCATTATGATTACTTTGGTTCAGTTGCCAGCTGGATCAACCCTTGATCAAACGCAAGATGTACTGGATAAAGTAAATGATTATTATCATTCTCAAGAAGAAAATAATGTTAATTCAGTATTTACCGTAGCAGGGTTTAGTTTTGCAGGTCAAGGTCAGAACATGGGACTTGCCTTTATACGTCTATCTGATTGGGAAGGTCGTGTTGGGGAAGAAAACACTGCCCAAGCGGTTGCACAAAGAGCCATGGGGTATTTCTTCACCCAACTTAACGAAGCTCAAGTCTATGCAATTGTACCACCTGCTATTACGGAGCTTGGAAATGCGAGTGGTTTTGATTTAATGATTCAAGATGTTGAAAACATAGGTCACGATCAGTTGCTTCAAGCGCGCAACCAGTTATTAGGTATGGCCTCTCAAAGCGATCAAGTTAAAAATGTTCGTCCTAATGGACAAGAAGATGCGCCTCAGCTGAAGGTCAATATTGATCAAGAGCAAGCAGCTGCGTACGGTCTGCCTATGCCAGCGATCAATAGCGTAATATCTATTGCATGGGGTTCTACTTATGTGAACGACTATATAGATAGAGGCCGTATTAAGCGAGTATTTGTGCAAGGCGAGCCAGAAAGCCGCACTAACCCCAGTGATATCCAAAAATGGTTTGTGCGTAATAATACTGGTCAGATGATATCATTTGATGCGTTTTCTAACAGTGAATGGCGCTATGCCTCTCCCCGTCTAACACGATACAATAGCTTCCCTTCCATGAATATCCAGGGTGAAGCTGCTCCTGGACTAAGTACTGGTGAAGCGATGTCTGCCATGGAGCAAATGGTCGATCAGTTGCCCGAAGGCGTGAGTTTTGAATGGACAGGTTTGTCTTTAGAAGAACAGAAGTCGGGCGCACAAGCACCTATGCTATATGCTCTATCAATTCTTGTTGTGTTCTTATGTTTGGCTGCGTTGTATGAAAGCTGGTCAATCCCCTTTTCTGTACTATTAGTGGTACCATTAGGGGTGCTGGGTGCCGTATTATTAACGTGGTTTAAAGGCTTTGATAACGACATATACCTTCAGGTCGGTTTATTAACCGTTGTAGGTCTGTCTGCTAAAAACGCTATTCTTATCATTGAGTTTGCCAAAGAGCACCAAGAAGCTGGTAACTCTCTAAAAGATGCTGTTATGATTGCTGCACGTCAACGTCTACGTCCAATTATTATGACGTCATTAGCATTTGGACTTGGTGTTGTACCGTTATTTATTGCAAGTGGTCCAGGGTCGGGTAGCCAAAATGCTATTGGTACTAGTGTTCTTGGTGGTGTAATAACCGCAACGTTACTTGGTATCTTTTTTATTCCAATGTTCTACGTTTGGGTACGCTCTATATTTAAAATTAAAAATAAAGATATTGATAACAATAGTGGTGACAGCTCTAATAGCAACAGTAGCAACAGTGGTAATGGTAGCAACAGTGGTAATGGTAGCAATAGTGAAGGTGACAAACGCCACAATGAGGCTACGCAATATGATACTAAGGTGGTCGTATCACCCGAATCTGCTAATTTTGGAGATAATACACAATGATGACATTTCCAAATATAAAAACTAATCTAATAGGTCGAACTGTGAATACAAGTACAATATCAATGCCCAAAAAAGTGTCACGTATATTCGGTCTTTCAGCTATAGTGATTGCGCTAAACGCGTGTCAAACTATCCCTACTATGAATACCGATACGGCCGTTGCGCGTCCGAATATTCCCTTAAACCCAGGTGAGGGATATGAAGTTTATGGAAATCGCCAAGTGCCTTCAAGTTTAGCCAGTGTACGCTGGCAAACTTTTTATACTGACCCAAAATTAAAACAATTGATTGCGCTTGGTCTTGAAAACAATAAAGACATTAAGCAAGCCATACTGGCCATACAAAAAGCTCAGGCTCAATATCGTATTTCTGATAGTTCAGACTTACCTTCTGTAGGATTAGAAGGCGGATATTCACGTGGTGCGAGCAATATCCGCGACCGTAATCCAAGCGATTCATATAATGTAGGCTTAGGATTAGCAAGCTACGAGCTAGATTTTTGGGGTAAGATTTCAAGTTTAAAGGAACAAGCCTTACAAAATTATTTAGCGACGAGTGCCGCTAAAGATACCGTACAGACAAGTTTAATAGCGAATATTGCCAAAAGTTATGTATCTTTAAGCTATCAATTAAAGCAATTAGAGCTCGCCACCAAAACGTTACAAAGTCGTGAAGAGTCTCTACGTATCACTCGTGCACGTCTCAACGCCGGTATCGATTCCAAAGCTCCTTCTCTACAAGCGGCGGCTTCAGCTGAAACTGCTCGTATAGCAGCATTGGATGCTCAAAGCGGTGTACTAAAAGCTAAAAATGCCCTTAAATACTTGATAGGTGCGCCATTATCTGACGATCTATTACCCGATCCAGCAGTAAGCAAGATTGCTACTGATACCATTATGAGTGCAGGCCTACCAAGCGACTTACTGCTTTATAGACCAGATGTGTTACAGGCTGAATACCGTTTAAAAGCTGCAGGTGCTAATATTAATGTTGCCCGAGCTGCCTATTACCCCACTATAAGTTTGACTGGAAATTTAGGCTATTCTAGTGGGGATTTATCAGACTTATTTAAGAGTAGCGCAGCGAGCTGGTCATTTGGACCTTCAATTAATCTGCCAATTTTTGACGCTGGTCAACGTGATGCAAACTATGATGTTGCCCAAGTTGAAAGACAACAAGCGCTCGCTGAGTATGAGTCCACCATTGAAACTGCATTTAAAGAGGTGAGTGATGTTCTGGCAGACAGAGCCACATTAGATGCAAGAACAGCGTCTCAATACCGTCAACAAGAGAACTATAATGAAATCTTTAATATCTCTGAAGCGCGTTATATTGCACAAGTAGATGACTATTTGAGTGTTCTAGATGCGCAGCGTTCTTTGTTCTCAACGCAGCTCTCTATTTTAAGTTTAGAGCAGGAACGATTGTTTAATCAGATTGAGTTATATCAAGTGCTTGGTGGCGGTGCTAATTTAGGTGAGCCTAAAGCAATACCAACGCCACAAAATACAAATCTAATAAATATTTTGAACACCCAAACTGATGAGCAAAAAGCAATAGATGCTGTCAAAGCTGCGAGCGCACCTAAGCTAATCTCAGCCGAAGAAGCAGATGTTATTGAATCCGCTCAACCTGCAACGTTGTTCACGTATAGCGAAGCTGCGCCTGTAGACTTAGATGGAGATAGACAAGCTGAAGCGGTTGTTGCCGATGTCGAAATAATCACACCGCAAGCTAATGACATCACGCCTTATGAACCTAGTTCTACAGCTGATGGGTACGTTGTTTTACCTGCAGAATAATCGTTATATATTTATTAAGATAGCTGTATAAATAGTTATCTAAACCACGAGATAAATAGGGCCTGTATTTGGCCCTATTTTATTTGAAAATATATGTACAGGTATAACAAGTACGAATAAAAATTATAAAAAAACGGTGTAATAAGATACTGGTAGTGAAAATCAACCCGAAAATAATGTAGTGGGTTAAAGATCAAGGAGATTCAAATTAGATTTATGCATTTTAAATGATAGATAACTTTAATATAAATAGTTTAAAAAACATTAAATTGAAATAATTAGGATAAATACGTTAAGAATCGTAGACAGTTTAATCCGGTACATCATAAGTCACATTATCCGGACTTACCCCAAAAGAAAACACAAAGGTTGCTACCAAACTGTTAATAACAATAAAAGGTATGTCTAAATGAGCATGATCCAACACAAATCGTCCTAATAAGGCGGATACAATTAACATAAAAATAAAGAATATTAGCATGTAGCGTATTATCAGAGGATGCTTTAGTCCATAAGGTTTTTCAGGCTTTGGGTTTTTGTCGAGTATATGAGTCCTAACGCCCCACCCAGCACCATATGCCAAACCACCCATAATTAGATAACCAAGAAACTCCATAGATAAATATCCTAAATGTTATTGTGGTTCAGTATTTTGAGCAGGCTCAATACTAATATTGCTGTCATGAATGTAGCTCTTATTATGAATTGAGGATTTTGAATGCACAGAACTATGAGAACCTTTTTCTGGTTGAATTTTATCACAATCGACTTTAAAAACAGTGTTGGAAGCATTAAGAATATATATCAAATACTGGCTGTCTAATAGTGGATTAATATTTGCATAAGAATCTGTAACATGACCTAATACAAAGAATCTATCAGAGCGCCCGACCATACTTGTTACATTATTAGGATCGATATCAAAATACTTTTCAGCATCATTGATCGGTATTAGGTCTAAAGATGCCGGATCATCCCAAACTCTTCCAGTAGCGGATATCGATGCTCTCATTTGCATCGTCACATCATCACTGTTCACATTGACCTTAATTTGCGCAGGTCCATTTGGCTTTAGTGTTGAGTAGCAGCCAGAAAACACCATGCTATTACTTTCAGGTTCACTGCAACTTGTATTTAATGCAGTTAAGCTGATAACAACTATAGTAGATATCAATTTATTATAGATATTCAATATAGATTCCTATTATGTTTTATAAGTCATTGATGATAAGACGCTATGATTGATATCTCTCTCGATCTGCCGTATATATAAAATTTAATAGAACATAGCTATTAAATATATAAGAATTTCGGATCATAGATGCCGTTATTATATTAGAGTGTGTCATTGATAATAAATACATTATTATAGCAAATCGCTCTTACTGTTATTTGAATGTTTAACCATTTTTATAAGCTGTATCTTTGATATAATGAACGTTACTAAATCGTCTTTTAATATCCTGTACTAATTCATTTATCGCTAGTGAGCTCTTATGTCCGTTCTAAATCCTAAACCTAATACCACTATCGCTTTCACTGATGGCGCATGTAAAGGCAATCCTGGTCCTGGTGGGTGGGGCGCCTATCTGGTATTTAGTGATGGCCGAGCCGAAGAGCATTATGGTGGTGAATCCCATACAACCAACAATCAAATGGAGTTAATGGGTGCCATTAAGGCTCTTGAAAAAAGTCCAAATAATCAACTACTGGAAATATGGACTGACTCAAGCTATGTAAAAAATGGAATAACCTCATGGATTAAAGGTTGGAAAAATAAAGGCTGGAAAACGTCTGGTAATAAACCTGTTAAAAACAAAGAGCTTTGGCAGCGACTCGATGAATTACAGCGTAATCGTGACGTCAGTTGGCACTGGGTAAAAGGTCATGCGGGACATGAAGGTAATGAAAAAGCTGATGAGCTGGCCAATCGGGGTATTTCAGCTTCTTCAGAATCGAATATCGATGCCTCTGTATCTACCCTTACTGATTCACAAAACAACCAAAAAAAACTAAATAATTCAGACTCTGCCCTACCCTCTACCAACACCTCTATTACTAACCATTCTACAAGTTCTTTTAATACTATGACTAATTCGCAAAATGACATTTCCAATCAAAAACCCATCCAAGGCCATGTTCAAAGTAGTGGGTCTGAAAGTGAAGATTGGATCTCAGGAGATCCGCTAGGTTTCGATGAGTTAGCAGACACAAATATAGCAGATCAAATGAATGCTGATGACATGACTTTAGTCTCTGAACCTGAACATATACAACCAATACAACAGGTTAAATCGGTACAAACTACCCTGCAAGTAAAGTCAGCTGAAGAACCAACTAATATTGAATTTGACGGCGATACAAGTCGAGCAAACCCTGGGTTCAAGCCATTATTACCCGAACCTATAAACCGTGGTCAATCCGGTCGGCAACTTATCATGGATACTGAAACAACGGGGCTTGATGCGCTCAAAGGTGATCGTATTATTGAAGTCGGTATTGTCGAGTTAATTGGCCGTAAGTTCACGGGTGAAAAACTTCATGTTTATATTAATCCTCAGCGCGGTATGGATGAAGATGCCATCAGAATTCATGGCATTTATGAAGCATTCTTAGCGGATAAACCAACCTTTGATAAAGTCGCTCATAAGTTATATGAATTTATGTATGGTGCAGAAGTTATCGCTCATAACGCGCCGTTTGATATTAGCTTTTTATCAATGGAGTTCGCTAAAGTAGGTTTAGACGACTTTACAGATGTGATTAAAGTGACGGATTCATTAGTCATGGCCAAACAACAATACCCTGGCCAAAAAAACACCCTCGACGCTTTAGTACGCCGTCTAAATGTGGGTAAAATGGATCGTACTTTCCACGGGGCTTTATTAGACTCTGAGATATTAGCAGAAGTTTATTTAGCCATGACAGGCGGGCAAGTTACCCTTGCAATTGATGAAGACATTCAATCTGAAGGATCGAACTCACATGAAGATTTTAGTCAATTGGCCTCGCAGATTTTAGCAGCTCCTTCGAATCTTAAAGCACATGTTGCATGGGTTGCAGGTCTAGTTAAAGACCATCCACAACTATTAGAGGTACAGGATGTGGCTTATTTAACTGAAGTTAATGACGCTAATGCGAATAGTTCTTTTTCTGTCTTGCGTACTCAGCTTACTAATACATTAAAGATGACATCTGAATCAAATATTGATGAGGAATTAAATTATAACAACCCACCTATCTTAGAAAATGCTTTATTTATTGGTTGTTAATGGTTCTTTTTAATACTTATTAAGTGTACTAGAGACTTAGTAATGTTTAAATCTACCTTTTTATGGACTTAATATCTAAAAATTCATTTTTAAATACATTTAAATAATTTATTTGATAGCAATTAGTAAGTACAAAGATTGATAGTTAATATTGGTAGTTAGTATTGTTAATTGCTATTAAAATTTACTATTGATTGTTAGTATGAATAGTTACTATTGTTAATGATTAAAGCACGCGTTTAATGTTAGAATTTAAATTGTTTTTAATATTAATATACTAAGATAGTATTATATTTATGCAATATTTATGCAAGATACACTTTAGGTACGTTTAATTATACTAAGTTTAATTTTAAAGCGTTCGATCTTAAATAGCATTTAATTTAATAAGCATCTAATTTAAGAAAATTTAATTTAAAATACCCTTCAATTTTAGGTAGCATACGATGACATTGACAAAAGAACCGTTAAGCACTCAAGCAATAAGTGTCACTAATTTTGATTTGTCTTCATTATATTTGCTTAGACCTGAAATAACTGTCACCTTAAAAAATGCGGAACGTCATTTAAGTGAATTTAATGATAATGAAGAGCAAGCGCCATTACTATTAGATTCATTAGCTATGCTCAAACAGCTTGCCGAGGTGCTAAAGCTCATATCTTTATCAGGTGGCGGAGAACTTGCCGAACTGTTATCAGAATCGATGCAGCGACTATATGACATCGGTGAGAACACAAATGAGCCATTAATTATGGCGACCTCTCAAGCAATTATGACGTTGAATCGTTATATAGAATTTGTGCTGTTGTATGAAACTCTAGAACCAAGTTTGTTATTACCTGTAATTAATCAGCTTAATGATATTATCGGTAAACAGCCGTTAAGTTTAGATAATTTAATCACTTATGATTATAGTCACGTCTCCCTTGCGAACCCTGCACAAAACTTTAAGTCTTTGGCGAGTCTCGATCTAGACTCAGAGCTCTTGAGTACGGTTTATCGTACTGGGCTTAACGTTATTCTAGCCAACGACAATAACGAGCTTAATGCTAAAGATGCAGAAAAACTTAATGCCATGTATCAATCCTGTGCTCATGTGGCAGAAAGGTCACACTCACTGTTTTGGAGAGCAGCTGCAGCAGCTACTTATCAGATTCAAGAATTACTACCTTTACCGAGCGAACATAAACACATTTTTATATTTTTGGACCAACAGTTCCACAATTACTTGCCAGCAGATGATAAGCGCTTTGCTGACTTAGTCAGTTTCGCCTGTTTACGCAATCATGAATTGGCAATTGAGCTTAGAAAACAGCTCGACGCCAATACCTTAACAGACTCACAACGAGGACAGTTAAGAAAGTTTATGTTTGGCCCTGATCAGGACATTACCAATACTTTAAACAATATCATCCAAAGTGAAGTTAGTGATATTAAAAGCCAAGTTAGTAATTTGGTATATGACAACAACGTCGATACAGGTTCAGCGATCAAACCTGATGACGTGAACCCTATTGTGGCTAAGCTTAAGCAGTTAGCGTCTACTATGCGCATGCTATCTTTGAGCAATGCGGCCAAAGAGCTTGATGAGAGTGCGTTAATAGTGGGTAAATGGACGACGCCTAATCTATCGGATCTAGATGCTTTACTAAATAGACTAATGACTACTGAAAATGCAGCGATAAATCTTTCTAAAGCGCACACACCAGGGTCTCAAATTCATCCTTTTAATAATGAAAACATATCCATTTTCCAACTTGATACCGCCTATCACTCGTTGGTCGATGAAAGTCGTAAACTCTTATCCCTTATAGAACATTCAATTAGTAACTTTATGGATGACATTACCAATCCTAATAAGGATGTCGATGTATTAAAAGACGTGCCTGGACAGCTTAAACAAGTTGCCGGAGCATTAAGTTTTTTAGAACTTACCGATGCTGCTAATGTAATCAATCGATTGTCTAATTATATGAGTGATGCGCTATATATTGATCATAATATTATAGAAAATGATGAAAATGCCAACTACCGCAAATACGCTAAAGTAGCGGATGTCATACTTGCTGTTGATCATACATTGAGCGCATTACAGAAAAACCATCCCGTTGGCAATCATGCTATGAACGTTGGCAATGAAAGCCTTAATAAGCTGATGACTCAACTGGCGGCTTAAATCATCTTGTCTCGTTGCACATGACCGTTTTGAAACTTATGTGTCATTCACGTGAGCTTATTATTAATGAATTACGATCAAAGGTTATCGCTGGTTAATTTTTATACTGTTTAATTTTGTTTATGTTTAATTTATAAAATAGCTATAGTCAAAGAAATCTAAAACGGTTACAAGGCAATCGAGTGCAAGTACTATTATAGTAGGGCGAGCGAGGTTAACACCGTAACCGTTTAGCATTTTGCTGACTATATGCCGTGCTCCTATTAGCCGCCATATCTTTTTAGCCGTAGCTATTCTATGTAATCCCTAACCTATTTTATAATTAAGTATTTCGTGTTTAATGAAATTAAGCCAAGGCACCCATGAGTAATACTCGATTAGACAACCTTCCTATTTTATTTAAACGTCTAGAATTAGTAAAACTTACACAGCAACAGCGCAATATCATTTCTATGATTGATGCCGAATTGCCTCAAACTCAATGCGGCCTGTGTGATCACTCTGATGGCTGTCTGCCTTATGCGGCAGCAATCGTTGTAGATGACGAACCGCATAACAAATGCGTGCCTGGTGGTCAGCCTGTGACAGATGCAATTACAGGTATACTAGGCCGCCAATCGCTTAAAGCTCGCGAATCACAGTGGCCTGTAGATCCTGTCACACAGCGACCGGTAGAGGTACGCGCGGTTATACGAGAAGATGATTGTATTGGTTGTACAAAGTGTATACCTGCATGTCCTGTCGATGCGATAGTAGGCACAGGCAAGCACATGCATACTATATTTACTGATCTTTGTACAGGTTGTGAGCTATGCTTACCTCCCTGTCCTGTTGACTGTATTGACTTAGTTGAAGTGCCTAGAGCCGCTGAATTAGAATCTCCTGAAAGCCGCTCCCTTGAACAATCTCACTTACGTAAGCGGTATCATACCCATCTAAATCGAGTCGCTAAGCAAATGGCGGATAATACCAATGCAAAGCCAGTGACGAGTATGGTTGAAACCAAGCTTGGGAATGCATCAATCAATCATTTGAATATCGACGCTGATGAAGCTAAGAAAACCATAGCGTCAGCCAAGCTACGCACTAAAATAAAAAAACTCGAGAAGCAGCTTAGTGTTAGAGCGAATGAGAAAAAACAGAGCGAGCTTAATAAGCTAAAACAAGAATTAAATGCGATAACAGATTAATTTAAGTAAGGTTTAACTGTCCTTTTAATCAGATCAATTTTATGATTAGAATATTTATTTATAAATAGTCCCGATTCCATCAAGATCATCCATACTAAAAACTAAAAATATAAAACATATTAACTCACTACTTTTTGACCTAATAAATCCTTATGAGCCTGACTGTAAAGCATAAAACAGCCCAAACACCCCCATCAAGGCGGCTACCAAATCGCAATGTACGTCTATTTTTCGATAAGCTTTCTGCAGCTATCGAAGAACCTGTAACCGAACTTGAATATAACAATAACTTTGAGCTACTTATCGCTGTTATACTCTCTGCACAGGCTACTGATGTGAGTGTAAATATAGCGACTTCGAAGCTATTTAAAGTAGCTAATACGCCTGAAGCCATCTTAGCATTCGGTGAAGACGGCCTTAAAGACTATATCAAAACGATTGGCTTATATAATGCTAAAGCTAAGAACATTATTAGAACGTGCCAAGATTTAATAGATAAACATAATAGTCAAGTTCCAGATAACCGTAAGGATTTGGAAGCACTGGCGGGAGTCGGACGAAAAACGGCTAATGTTGTATTAAATACTGCTTTTGGGCAGCCAACGATGGCCGTGGATACGCATATATTTAGAGTCAGTAATAGAACAGGCCTTGCTACCGGCAAAACGGTATTGGCCGTTGAAAAAAAATTACTTGAAAGAGTACCTGATGAGTATATCTTAACCGCGCATCATTATTTGATTTTGCATGGCCGCTATACCTGCCAAGCGCGTACCCCAAAATGTGGTAAATGCCCCGTTTACGACGAATGCATGTTCAAGAATAAACAAGTTTTTGCTACACAATAACATGCTTAATGTTTGTATAATCCTAATGTGTTAAAATCTGATATCTAATATACCTCCATTTCAAGCCATAAAATTTAAGCTTAAAATATAAGTGACTTATAAACTATGCATGATTATCAACTTTTTACCTCAGAATCAGTTAGCGAAGGTCATCCAGATAAAATGGCAGATCAAATCTCAGACGCCATACTCGACGCCATATTAAAAGAAGATCTAAATGCTCGTGTTGCTTGCGAAACTTTAGTTAAAACTGGCGCTGTAGTATTAGCGGGTGAAATCACAACAAATGCCAATGTAGATCTGGAGCGTATCGTTCGTCAAACAGTTAATGATATTGGTTATAACCATTCTGATTTAGGATTTGATGGTAATACTTGCGCGGTTATTAACATGATTGGTAAACAATCTAATGAAATTGCGCAAGGTGTAGATCGCTCTAATCCTGAAGACCAAGGGGCTGGTGATCAAGGTTTAATGTTTGGTTACGCTAGCAATGAAACCAAAGTATTGATGCCCGCGCCTATCGAATACGCGCACCGTTTAATGGAACGACAATCTGAATTACGCCGTTCTGGAGAGCTTAAATGGTTACGCCCTGATGCTAAAGCGCAGGTAACTCTACAATATAATAACGGAGTGCCTTCTGCTATCGATGCTGTTGTTCTTTCTACGCAGCATGATGAAGGCATCTCTCAGTCAGACTTAAAAGAAGCAGTCATGGAGAATATTATTAAACATGTATTGCCATCTGACCTACTTCATCAAGGCACAAGATACCACATCAACCCTACTGGAAAGTTCGTTACCGGCGGTCCAGTAGGTGATGCGGGTCTAACAGGTCGTAAGATTATTGTGGATACCTACGGGGGTATGGCGCGTCATGGTGGGGGTGCTTTTAGTGGTAAAGACCCTTCCAAAGTTGATCGCAGTGCCACTTATGCAGGTCGCTATGTTGCCAAAAATATCGTTGCAGCAGGACTGGCAGAGCGCTGTGAGGTTCAGATCAGTTATGCTATTGGTGTCGCTGAGCCTACCTCCATTTCAGTGAATACATTTGGTACTTCAAAAGTAAGCTCAGAAACTATTATTGAGCTTATTCGCACCCATTTTGATTTACGCCCCTATGGCATCACTCACATGTTAAACCTGTTACAGCCTATGTATCAGCAAACGGCTACTTATGGGCATTTTGGACGTGAAGGTTCAGAAACGGCATTTACATGGGAAAAAACAGACAAAGCCGAAATACTTCGTGCTGATGCTAATTTATAAATTGAATCATTTACTCATTTATTCAAAAGTTATCTATTATGACAGACACTTCTAATACACCAGAAATCCCAGAAATATCTCAAGATATTGAAGCATTTTATAAACGTGCCGACGCCATTATTCAATTAGCAAACAGTCAGTTGGGACCTGAATCTCACTCTGGTCAAGTTGGCGCCTCTTTATTGTATGCGGCTGCTCGCTATAGTGCTTCAGTGGCATCAATAGGCTTTGTAAAGGGAGGTGATTTAGCAAAAGAGAAAGAAGACATCATTGACTTTTACGCCAAGCAATACCGTCAGATGCTTAGTGATAATCTTGACGATTATGCGGACAATTTTGACAAGTATGTACAGGTTAATAAAGATCCAAAAAACTAGTTAGTTAGAATCTAAAAGCTAATACTTTAAAGAACCACTTATTTAATCTAAGTTGTTACTTCTTATTTTTAAAAATATTGACCCACCCTAAGGTGGGTTAATTTTTTGTAAAATATAATTTGAACTTATAGACTTGGATTAAGTCATCGAACTACTAAATGTTTACAGCCTTAATCTCGCTAAGCATATATGAGTATTAATTGCACTCGGTTGTCCTGTAACAAGCATACTTCTTCGACTATAGGTCTAATAGCCTTTAAAAAACAAATAAAAAAGCCAATTCTTTAGAATTGGCTTTCAATCGACTTATGAGCGTACGGGCTATTCACCTGATACTATTTTAGGTGGACCTTTAAGAAGATCTTCATCCTTAAACTCATTCGCTGAGTTATGCTCTGCCGACTCTTCAGTAATAAAGCGCTGCTGAGTACGATACAGTATTAATCTATCACGGCTAAGCCCTCTTAAGAGTGCTAATATCATCACAAATATAACGATAGCAAACGGGAAGCCTGCAACAATTGCTGCTGCTTGTAGTGCTTTTAGCCCGCCTGCTGCCAGTAGAATCGCTGCTACTAAACCTTGAGTTACTGCCCAAAATAAACGCTGTATTTTGGGTGGATTGGTATCTCCACCTGAGGTCAACATATCAATTACGAAACTTGCCGAATCTGATGACGTCACAAACCACAATACAATCATAATAATGATTAACATAGTCGTTATTTTAGTTAATGGATAGTATTCCATAAGCTTAAAGATAGCATTACCATAATCATTTTGAACGACTTCGATAAATCCAGCATCACCTATAAGTTCCATATTGACAGCTACGCCACCAAAAGTGGTAAACCAAAAGAACAATATGGTCATAGGCACAAAAAGCACACCTAATAAAAACTCTCGGATGGTTCGCCCACGGCTAATACGTGCAATAAATACGCCGACGAATGGTGACCAGCTTACCCACCATGCCCAGTAGAAAATAGTCCAAGAAGATTGCCAGTCTGTTTTAGTATAGGCTTCATTCCAAAAAGCCAGTTCAACGACATTACTTATATAATTACCAATGTTCTCAACAAAACTATCCATGATGTATTGCGTAGGCCCTAATATAAAGGCAAATGTTAATAACACAAAGGTTAAAAATATATTTAAATCACTTAAACGTTTGATACCCTTGTCTAATCCTAGCATTAATGAGCCACATGCCAAAAGTGTAATAAATGCGATTAAAACTATCTGCACTGGCACATTGTTGGGTAGTCCAAACAATCCTTCAAGGCCTGAATTGATTTGTAAGACCCCTAAGCCAAGTGTCGTAACCACCCCAAACATAGTACCAAAGACAGCCAACACATCTACTGTATGACCCCATTTACCATTGATACGTTTACCCAAAATAGGAAAAAGGGCTGAGCGTATTGCAAGCGGCAAACCGCGTCTAAAATGGAAATATGCCAAAGATAAAGCAACAAAGGCATAAATAGCCCAAGCATGAATACCATAATGTAGAAATGAGATATTCATCGCTTGTTTTGCAGCTTCTATCGTTTGCGGCTCTCCCATTGGCGGTGCCATGAAATGATAGACAGGTTCGGCAGTACCCCAGTACATGATTCCAATACCGATACCAGCAGAAAACAACATGCCAATCCACGATAGCAAACTGTATTGAGGGGCTTCAGTTTGATGCCCTAATCTGATATCACCATACCGACTTAAAATCAAATAAAGACAAAACGCAACAGCGACATTCATCAAAATAATAAACATCCAGCCGAATCTTTGGGTAATAAAGCTTTGACTCGCGCTAAACACCTCACTTGCTAAGTCTTGGAAAATAGCACCAAATACAATAAAGCCTACGATTAAAATAACCGAGGCTACAAATACTGGCTTATTAACCCTAGGAAAAGGACCTAAGCGCCCAACTTTTAAGTCATCCATTAGAATACCTTATGTCCTAAAAAAAATGATACATTAACAAGTCAATTATTAATTATCAATTATCAGAAACATATCTATTACAAGACTGAGTCAAGTTTTTGTTCTAAATTTTAACTGAATTTATAACTATTTAAATATAACATGCATAAAAAAGACCCAACATAATGTTGGGTCTCTTGCCTATTTAATTAGACCATTATTTAGAAAAAACCAAGTTGTCGTTGTCATCAATATCAACTTTGATCGTATCTCCAGCGACAAAATCACCAGCGAGTAACTTGAGTGATAATGGGTTCTCAATTTGCTGCTGAATAGCGCGTTTTAGCGGTCTAGCACCAAAAACGGGATCATAGCCAACGGCTACTAACATATTCAAAGCATCAGGCGTGAGTTTGATATCCATTTCACGCTCTTGTAAGCGCTCACGTAAACGCTCAAGTTGTCTTTCAGCAATACCAGCCATCTGCGACATACCAAGTGGATGAAAGACTACTATTTCATCAATACGGTTCACAAACTCTGGACGGAAGTGTTGACCAACAGAATCCATGACTGCCGCTTTAATCTCTTCATAATCATCACCTGCCATTTCTTGTATCTTATGAGATCCTAAGTTACTGGTCATAATAATGACGGTGTTTTTAAAATCAACGACACGGCCTTGAGAGTCAGTAAGACGACCATCATCTAGCACTTGAAGTAGGATATTGAAGACATCAGGATGTGCTTTTTCAACCTCATCAAACAAGATTACACTATATGGCTTACGTCGTACCGCTTCTGTTAAAACACCACCTTCTTCATAACCCACATAGCCAGGAGGCGCGCCAACCAATCGACTCACACTATGCTTCTCCATGAACTCACTCATATCGATACGAACCATAGCATCATCAGAATCGAATAAAAACTTGGCAAGTGACTTAGTTAGCTCTGTTTTACCCACACCTGTTGGGCCTAAGAATAAGAAGGACCCAGAAGGTCTGTTAGGGTCTGACAAACCAGCACGGCTACGACGTACCGCATTCGCAACTGACTGAACCGCTTCATCTTGGCCGACAACACGCTCGTGTAAACGCTCTTCCATTGCCAGCATTTTTTCACGTTCGCCTTGAAGCATACGGCTTACCGGAATACCAGTAGCAGACGCAACCACTTCAGCGATTTCGTTATCAGTGACCTTGTTACGTAGCAGCTTAATGTCTTCACCTTCTTCAGACTGTTGCTTTTGCTCTGCTAGGTCAGACTCGGCAATACGCTTCTCTAATTGAGGTATGGTCTCATATTGCAGCTTACTCATGGTTTCGTAATCGCCTTCGCGACTTGCTTTATCATAAGCGATACGGGCTTTATCTAACTCGTCTTTTAACTGCTGACTGCCCTTGAGCAGTGCTTTTTCTGCCTGCCATACTTCATTTAAATTGGCATATTCTTTTTCAAGCTCTTCAATCTGTTCATCCAGAAGTTTTCGTTCTGCCTGAGCTCCCGCATCTTCTTCATTCTTAAGAACTTCGCGCTGCATTTTTAATTGAATTAAGCGGCTATCCACTTTACCCAAAGCTTCTGGTTTACTGTCCATTTCCATACGCAAACGGCTAGCAGCCTCATCCACCAAGTCAATCGCTTTATCGGGTAGCTTACGATCAGTAATATAACGGTGGCTCATACGCGCCGCGGCAATAATGGCACTGTCTTGAATGTCGACACCATGATGCAATTCATAGCGCTCCTTTAGACCCCGCAATATTGCGATGGTATCTTCAACCGTAGGCTCATCAACCAGTACTTTTTGGAATCTGCGTTCAAGTGCAGCATCTTTTTCAATATATTGGCGATATTCATCTAATGTCGTTGCGCCCACACACTGTAACTCACCACGTGCAAGTGCAGGTTTCAACATATTACTCGCATCCATCGCGCCATCAGTTTTACCAGCGCCAACTAAGGTATGCAATTCGTCAATAAATAATATGACATTACCTTCTTGCTTAGATAAGTCGGCCAGTACCGCTTTTAAACGCTCTTCAAACTCACCACGATATTTGGCACCTGCAATTAAAGCCCCTAAATCAAGTGATAACACTTCTTTGGAACGCATACCCTCTGGTACATCACCATTCACAATTTTTTGAGCCAAACCTTCTACAATAGCGGTTTTACCAACACCGGGCTCACCAATTAATACAGGATTGTTTTTGGTACGGCGTGACAGTACTTGAATGGTTCTGCGGATTTCTTCATCACGTCCAATAACGGGATCGAGTTTACCGGTCTCTGCTTGTTCGGTTAAATTAATTGTATATTTATTTAAAGCGTCGCGTTGATCTTCAGCGTTTTGACTATCCACAGTTTGTTCTCCACGAATTTGTTCAATAACCGATTTTAGTTTTTCAGAGGTCACCCCTGATTGAGTGAATATCTTTTTAGTATCACCTTGCTCAGATAACCCCAATAAAACCCATTCTGTCGCGATGTATTCATCTCCCGCTTTTTGCGCCTGACGATCTGCTAAATTCAGCACTCGAACGACTTCAGGATTTAAGTTTACTTCACCTGTTGGGTTTGCAATAACTGCTTCATTCTCTAACGCTTTAGCAACGCCATTTTTTAGCGCAGGTATACTCGCCCCAGCTTGCTGACATACAGACAAGTTAGACTCATCTTCAAGTAATGCTGCCATTAAATGAATAGGGCTAATACTGGTGTGGTCTCTACCCACTGCTAAGCTTTGAGCTTGCTGTAAAGCAGCTTGAAGCTTCTGCGTAAATTTATCTAATCTCATGATAATCCTTATAAAAGTTAATATTTTTATTATTTATATAAACGTAACTATAAGCTTTAACTCTTAATGTAATCATAATAAATGGTTAGAACATTTATGATACTAAGCTTACGTTTTACTCTAGTAACTATATATGGATGATTGACTAATAATTCAATAAAAATCAAAGTTATTTATTTATGTCAAGTTTTAATATGACTACGTAGTTAGCTTGTCTAATTAAACCATATGATTTGATTTATTTTATAAAAATAGAGCTTAATTGATTAGATAGTACTCTAAAACAGTTCATTAAATTAAAGCTTAGAATAATAAAGCTTAAAATAGTAAAACTTAAATTTATAACTTGAATAGGAGCTATATTTGAAGATTAAATAAACATAAAAAAAGCGTACAATACCAAAATTGTACGCTCATTTATTTGATGACTAGTAGATTATACTTTTTAACCTAATTACTTGTTTGGCATTTGACACAAAATCAAAGCGTTTTGAACTTCTACAATAGCGCCTGCCTGTTGACAGTTCTTTATAAGATACGATCGACTTGCCTGCCACCCAGCATAAAAACTTATTACACATAATATAAGTATAAGTAATTTCGTCTTCCAAGACTTTAATACTTCTGGTTTATAAGAGTTCTCTATCTGATTCGACCTTCTAGAACTCAAGCTTTCCTCCTTTTTCAACAGCTGCTTGATAAGCTGGTCGTGCTTTACACAGTTTTAGCCAATTTAATGTATTGGTATATTTCACTGCATCCAAACCTTCACCACTATTCGCCGCTTCAATAAAGAAAGCCAGTTGAATATCTGCTGCTGAAAAGTTATTACCCGCTATCCATTTGTTACTACTTAGCTGAGATTCGACCATTTGCAATGATTTTTTGATATTTTTCTCAATCATAGAGGATTCAACTTGTTTACGAATACTTTTTGAAATAGGACGGATAAGCGCAGGAGAGCGCTCAACCACTTTATTAAAAATCAGACGCATAACGAGTCCTGGCATCGCTGATGCTTCGACGTAATGCATCCAAAAATTGTAATCACGCCATACCACATCTTCAGGATTCACTTTAGGATGCAGCGTGTAGTCAGCATCATATTTTGCAGTCAAATAATCTATAATGTGACCTGATTCAATTAATGCTTGAGTATGTTCAGGGTTGTCTGAATCTATACCAGTTACTTCAAGTATGGGAGACTTACCAGTCGGGTGAACTTGTTCTAAACTTTTTGGTGCTAAAAATGTTTTGGTTCGTTCATATTGAGTAAGTTCATAATCTAAACCTAGTTCTTCTAATAGCCAAACGATTCTAAACGACCGTGAGTTCTCTAGATGATGTATTCGAAGGTTAGACATAAAGATTCCTAATAAAATAGTGGTATGGATAATACAATGCCGACAACCTATATGTCGGCATTAGATTTCTATTGTCTATATCAACGACATAAATTTAATATCAATATTAAATATAAGTATATAGAGAATGAAAGTTTAAATTAATTTTTGATTATCAACTGCCGCGTCATCATCTAATGCAGTGGCATCAGCGATAGCCTCAAGTATCTCATCTTCTTCACCAGTATCTTCAACTCGTGCCATCGATACTAATTGTTCATCTTCTGATAAACGAATTAAGGTAACACCTTGAGTATTACGCCCTGATGTGGCTACTTGAGCAACTGGTGTGCGCACTAGAGTACCTTTGTTTGATATCAAGATGACATCATCTTCAGGTTGCACTTTTGTAGCCCGTACTAATGCACCGTTTCGTTCACTGGTTTTTATAGCGATTACGCCACCGCCACCACGATTCTGAGTCTTGAATTCATCAATAGAAGTACGTTTTCCAAACCCATTCTCACAAGCAATCAGTATCTCGTTCACATCTTCATCAATAACGACTAAAGATTTAATAGATTCTTGTTTGCTGATTCGCATACCACGCACGCCTTTTGCAGTTCGTCCCATGACACGTATGTCATTTTCATCAAAGCGAATGGCTTTACCACTTGAGGCAAATAGCATGACTTCCTGCAAGCCATCGGTAACTCGAGCAGATACCAGCTTGTTACCCTCATCTAAACCTATGGCTATTAACCCATTCGATCTGATATTTGCAAAATGCTTTAACTCTACTCGTTTAACTGCACCATTAGCAGTGGCAAAGAAAACAAACGGACCTTCTACTGCCGCATCATTGTTGTTATCTTCATCATTATCGATATATAAATCGTCTGAATCTACAACAGCTGCTGTAGTTGGAGCTTCTTCAACCATTTTAGGAATAGGCAATATTGTGGTGACAACTTCATCCGCATCTAATCCAATGATGTTGACCAAAGGACGACCACGAGCACCACGGCTAGCAATAGGCACTTCAAAACCGCGTAGACTAAACACTCGCCCGTTATCAGTGAAACACAGTACGGTAGAATGCGTAGACGTCACTACCAAATGATCGATCACATCATCTTCTTTCATGGCAGTAGCAGATTTACCTTTGCCCCCACGTTTTTGAGCAACATAATCACCAATAGGCTGGGTTTTTGCATATCCTGTACGCGACACTGTCAATACAACCGTTTGCTCCGGTATTAAATCTTCACGGCTTAAATCAATACGTGAATCTACGATATCTGTTCGGCGCTCATCACCAAAATTGTCACGAATTTCAATCAATTCGTTTTTGATTACCGTCATAAGCTTATCAAAATCATCTAAGATAGATTCAAGCTCTGCGATCTGGCGCAATAAATCTTGATATTCTTCCGTTAACTTTTCTTGTTCAAGTCCAGTAAGACGGTGCAATTGCATCTCTAAAATTGCATTGACTTGATCTAATGACAACCGATAGTTGTTCCCGTTATCAATCAAACCAAAAGGGTTTTTAAGATCTTCATCATCAATAAACTCTGGACGTACAGAACGAAGATCCCCTGTTTCAAGTGACCCACGCCCTGCCGCTTGAAGCATAGCAACCACTGTACCTGAATCCCACACCTCAGCCAATAGCTTTTCACGAGCTTCACCACGATTTGCAGACTCTTTGATAGTTGCAATGATGTCATCAATATTGGCTAAGGCAACAGTTAAGCCCTCTAACAGATGTCCGCGAGCTTTGGCTTTATTTAAATCATAAATAGTACGGCGGGTCACAACTTCTTGGCGATGACGCACAAATGCAGCAATAAGCTGCCTTAGCGTCATAAGCTTTGGTTGACCATTGTCTAGCGCAACCATATTAATACTAAAGCTTGACTCTAAAGGCGTCTGCAAGAATAAGTTGTTAACGATGACCTCGGCAACTTCTCCACGGCGAAGATCAATAGCTATACGCATACCATCTTTATCAGACTCGTCGCGAATCTCGGAAATACCCTCGATTTTCTTATCACGAACCAATTCAGCGATACGCTCGATAAGTTTGGCTTTATTTGATTGATATGGGATTTCGGTGAAGACAATGCGCTCTCGATCTCGGTTCGCCCCAGAGTCACTCATAGGTTCAATATGATAACGTCCTCGAATATGAAGACGTCCTTTACCCGTACGATAGGCATCAACAATACCTGAACGACCATGAATAATGCCGCCTGTAGGAAAGTCAGGGCCTGATATGAAATTGGTCAACGCTTCGCTAGAAATATTTGAATCTTCTGCATAAGCCAAACAAGCATCCAGTACTTCAGTTAAGTTATGCGGTGCCATATTGGTGGCCATACCAACCGCAATACCTGTTGCTCCATTTACTAGTAAATTAGGGATACGCGCGGGCAAAACACTCGGCATACGTTCAGAGCCATCATAGTTATCTTCCCAATCTACCGTATCTTTTTCAAGATCAGCGAGCATTTGATGGGTAAGCTTGGTCATGCGCACTTCGGTATAACGCATGGCAGCAGCAGGATCGTCATCAATAGAGCCGAAGTTACCTTGACCGTCTACCATAGGGTAGCGAAGACTAAAATCCTGTGCCATTCGCACGATGGCATCGTAAACTGCAGTATCACCATGCGGGTGATATTTACCAATAACATCACCAACCACACGGGCAGACTTCTTGTAAGGTTTATTGTAGTCGTTTGAGAGTTGATGCATGGCATACATAATACGGCGATGCACAGGTTTGAGCCCGTCACGTACATCCGGTAGCGCCCGAGAAACAATGACGCTCATAGCATAATCAAGATAGGATTGCTTCATCTCATCGACGATAGCAATAGGACTGACCGAATCGCTCATATATACATCTCCGTGTTGCTAATAGCTTTAAATCATTAAATAATTAAGGAACAATTGGCTCCGAAATGATCTAAAAATAATACAAACTATTTAAAAGTTTTTGTATCAAAAATATCTTTGCTATTTTAACACAAAATAAGATGTAACGGGCGTATAGACACACCATTATGGGAGACTATATATGACGATAAAATGGTTTGTTTAGATAGGATTTTTTAATATAAGGTGAGCCAATCACGCTTTGTTAGTATAATAATTAATGGTTAATAGAAACAGTTTAATTTACAACAGCTTAATTAGTCAAAACTTATGCAAGCCTGAAAGTCTAAGGGCTTTATCAAGGACATATGAGATCGTTAATTTATAAAACCGCTTTATAGTATTGCTATAAGATTCAAATACGTTGCCAAGTGGTGACATCTAAGCTATTACCTTGAAATAAGACGACATGCGCCATTATCGGATAAAAACCAATCTTAGACCCAATAGGATGATCATGATGGCTGGAGACTAAAGACAACACCTCTTCTCCGTTATCTAAGCGTAATCGATAAAGAAAATTCGCACCTCTATATACCCGCTCAACGACCTCAGCCTGTTGCGGACTATCATCATCATGAACAATATCATCTGGACGTATCAATATCTTGATTTGCGTTCCGTTGGGATAATCGTAGCGACATACTTCACCTTTATCAAACTGTGCTTTATTGTCTGATTCGATAGTCCTATTAGAGGTTAATTGATGTTCTGAATCGCTAATGATTAGAGGGGGAGCGGTGCCACGAGCGTGGATGGGTTCTGGTTGGCGCATAATATCACCAAGGGCCGTTTTGATAACGCCCTGCTCTATTACACCATTAATCATCGCGCCTTCTCCAATAAACTCGGCAATGAACGGGCTATTGGGCTCATGATACAACTTATCTGGTGTGGCCCACTGTGCAATCTTACCATGATGCATGACACCAATTTTATCCGCAATTGCAAACGCTTCATACTGATCATGGGTTACTAATATTGCCGTTGTATTTGTCTTTTTTAATATATCTCGCACTCTGCTGGCAAGAGATTCTCGCAGCATCATGTCTAAATTTGAAAACGGCTCATCCAAAAGCAATAACTCAGGCTTAGGCGCTAGTGCGCGAGCTAATGCAATACGCTGCTGCTGTCCGCCTGAGAGTTCAGTTACCCGCTTATTAGCATGCTCACTGAGCTCTACTAATTGTAGAACTTCTTGAATACGTTCAGCCTTTTGAGCTTTGTTCAATCGGTGTAAGCCAAACCCTATATTTTCTTTTACCGTCAGATGTGAAAATAATGCGTAATCTTGAAATACCATTCCCATATCGCGTTTAGCAGGCGCTACCTGCTTTTTGATATGAGTATTTATAACGTAGGTTAAAGTTTTATGATTTAATTTAATCAGCCCTTGCTGAGGTTGTTCAAGCCCAGCTATTGCTCTTAACGCCGTCGTTTTACCGCAGCCACTAAATCCAAGTAGACATCCAATTTCACCTTGGTTTAATTGCATTGATAATGACTTTACCACCTCTGTATCTCCAAAGCTAACACTTAGATTATTGATATCTAAGTATGACTCTGAATCAGGACGTGAAGGATTAGGTACTTTGGATGTCATTTGTTTTCACCATTAGGCTTAATGTCGTTTATATGCATTTATTCATTTATATATCTTTAAACTTATTAACTTAATATGTAGACACGTACTTATTTTAAAGTGCAGATATAAAGTGTGTTTATCACTGTAAATATAGTTGAAGCCAATAGACTCTATAGTTTGTCAGATTGACGAATGAGTGCAATGACAGGGATTAAACCAAGTAAAACAATCGTTAAACTTGGCAATGCTGCTCGTTCATACATACCTTCTGAGGTCATTTCAAACACCCTAACTGCCAACGTATCCCATCCATGACGTCGTGTCATTAATGTAATGGGCATCTCTTTGGTAACTTCCACAAATACCATAATAAGCGCGGTAAACACACCTGGACTTATCACAGGCATATAGACGTTGCGCCAACGTTTCCAGCGGTTGGTAGTAAGTAGCTGAGCCGCTTGCTCTTGATTGGGAGTTAATCGATTTAATTGACGATCAATAGGCTGAAACCCCACTGTCAAAAAACGGGTTGTCAATGCTAGTAGCATTACAAGGACACTGCCACTTAATACCTGTGCGTCAGTAATATTATAGGCAATAAACAAGTTATCCACCCACGCAATCGGTATAAATACGCCTACCGCTAATACCGTACCTGGCACCGCATATCCTAAGTTAGCTAAAGACACAATTAATTGATTACTTTTATTGGGATATTGCCTTAAAAGCCATGCCATAACTAGAGTTATTATGGCGATGACCACTGACGTAGTCGCAGCGATTGATAATGTATTAAACAAAAACCCCCAGTAGCGGGTATCTAAATCAATATGATAATTATCTATTACCCAAGAAATTAGCTGCAGCATTGGAAACCCAAATGCTAATAAAAATACGATACTACAAGACAGTACCGCAAGCACATTACGGACTCCGGTTAACTTTTCTCGTTCACGCTGACCTGCACTGGGTAAATAACTTCGCTTTCGTTGCCAATATCGTTCTAAAGATAAAATTATAAAAACAGTAAGAATTAATATAGCCGCTAATTGCGCAGCCGTGGTTAAACTAAAAAATCCGAACCAAGCTTTATAAATCGCGGTAGTAAACGTATTTAAATTGAATACCGAGACCGCACCAAAGTCTGCTAGGGTTTCCATCCACGTTAAAAGTAGTCCGCCAAGAATCCAAGGCATCGCTTGAGGAAGCGCCACTTTAAAAAATGCAATACGCTTAGTTAATCCTAGCATTTGGCCGGCTTCTAAGGCTCTTTTTCCTTGAGATAAAAATGCTTGGCGCGCAAGTAAATACACGTATGGATAAAATACTAGTGAGAGGATAACCCCTGCACCCCATACACTTCGAATTTGACTAAATGACCATGTGATGCCCATATCACGTAGTGTGGTTTGTACGACCCCACTATAATCAAATAGACCAACACTCACAAAAGCGAGGACATAGGCAGGTATTGCAAATGGCAACATTAAGGCCCACACGAAAAACCGCTGACCAGTAAATCGGTACATACTTGTCAGCCACGCAAGATAAGTGCCTAAACTACCCGCAATTAGCGTGACCAGTGCTAATATCAATATTGTATTTTTGACAACATCAGGTAGGACATAATCTAAAAGATGCGACCAGACATCGGCCATTGGTTCTAGCCATGATCGCATCACAATGAGTATTGGTATTAACATAAATAGCGAAATTAGCCCAAGGACCAATTTCGCTATTAAGTCACGCTTTATTGTATTTGATTTCATAATACCCTTTTGTAAGGCGTATACATTCTTAAAATGTATACGCCTTAGCAATCGTTATTATTCATCATAAAGTGAATATGAGACTGCTTATTATACCTAATCTGAAAATTAACATATCGATGAAAACCAGTGCAAACGTTACCATCAGTAGGTTCGAGTTTGACAATGATAGATCGTTTTCAGGTAAGGTATTATTATTCGTATCCTGCACGGTCCATCAACTGAACAGCTTCAGCTTGACGCTTACCAAATACTGTTACATTGATATTGTCTTGTTTAAAGTCGCCCCAAGAATTAAGCATTTCTGACTTATTAATGCCTTCTTTTACAGGGAATTCTTTATCACTGCTAGCATATTCGCCCTGAGCGGTATCAGATGAAAGCCATTCGATGACCATACGCGCGCCCTCTGGGTTATCAGCATTTTTTACAATACCAGCACCCGATACGTTCACATGCGTACCGGTAGCTTCTGCACCGTCACCTTGATTTGCCCAGAAAATGTTAACTGGGAAATCTGGATTATCTTCTAAGATACGGCCATAATAATAACTGTTTGCGATACCGACTTCGCACTGACCAGCAGCGATTGCTTCTAGCATTTTAGTATCATTACTAAACACTGGAGCCGCTAAGTTATCTACCCAACCTTTAACGATTTCTTCAGTTTTTTCAGCACCATAATGCTCAATCATACTGGCGACTAAAGATTGATTGTAGACTTTTTTAGAGGTACGTAAACATAATTTACCTTTCCACTTTGGATCAGCAAGATCAGCATAGGTTGATAAGTCTGATGCATCTACTTTAGCTGGATCATAAAAAATGGTACGTGCACGAAGCGATAAGCCTGTCCATAGATCATCTGATGAACGATACTTCTGTGGAACGTTGGTATTAACCACTTCAGAGTTTAAAGGCTGTAGTAGGCCTTGTTCGCCCGCTTGCCACAGGTTACCTGCATCAACAGTTAATAACATATCAGCAGGTGTGTTTGTCGTTTCTGCTTCTAAACGTGCCATTAATGGGCCTGTTTTATCAGTAACCAATTCAACTGGAACCCCAGTTTCAGAAGTAAACTGATCTAACAACGGCTGAATCAACTGCTCATTGCGTGATGAATAGATAGTGACTGGGCCTTTACTTGCCACATCAGTATTTGAAGCCTCAGAACTGACAACTTCGGTTTCGACAGCTTTTGTGGTTTCCGTGTCAACAGGTGCTTCAGCTTCAGTAGTTTCAGTTGTCTGATTACAACCTGTAAGTGCGAATGCACCCATAATTGCTGCACTTAATAATGTGATTTTGGTAGTGCTTAGTTTGCCGGATGTTGCCTCTATTGCGTTACTCATATGGCCCTCATTAGTTATGATAAATCGATGAAATTTTTAATATTACTGCACTATTAATAGTAAACGGCATAATAATACAAATAATAATAATTATCAATAACAAATGAGAAACGTTCTATATAAAGTTAATATTTGAAAGTAATTACTAGAGTTTGTCTTCACTTGCAACTTTATTATTTATGATATTAATTGTCATTAAAAACTAAACGACATCAAATATTATCTTCCAACGCTTCCTCAGACTCAATTTGCGTGGGCTTATACACCCGTTTGTTCTCATAAATGTCATACAAAGGCTTATCATCAGGGTTGAACTGAGTCCAATTAGGACGAATGGCACCTGAGTTAATACTTGGATCTTTAATATTAATAATAGGAAACGTGCTGGTATTGAAGGCTATGAATGCTTGTCCTGTATCACTTACCAGCCATTCCATAAATCTTAAGGATTGACCCGCCTTAAGACTAGATTTTAGTATACCGGCACTAATGACATCCGTCAGAGTGCCGCGATTAATTTGGTTAGACCAAGTTAGTCTAACGGGTGTTGAAGGATTAGATTTAGCATAGCGCCAGAATATATCACTATTTACCACACCTACATCGCACCGACCTTGTTCAATAGTATTTATAACGGCTTGTTCATTTATCGAATACTCTGACACATTGCGGTCTAAATTAGAGAGGATTTTTGCAGTTGGTTTACTCCCTCGATAATGCCACATCATTTTAGCTATCGATTGATTCTCAGGTAGCATTATGTCAGTCATACATAATCGGTTGTGCCATTTATCGTTACTTAACCCTGCATAATTAATCAGCTCAGGTTCGTTGACTTTATTTTTGTTGTAAATAATAGTCCGTGCATAGCTACTTATACCAAACCATTCACCATCGGTATCTTGATATTGCTTTGGCACGGCATCATTTAATTTATTTGAGCCTATGGGCTGAAGTTTATGAGCACTAGCAGCGTTAAAAAGGGTATGTGCACTATGCATGAGTAGCATATCGATATCTTGAGGGATGTTTATACTATCTGATAGCTGCAAATTCGACGTTCTGTTGAGTTTAAATAGCTCAGTATCAAGAGGAACCCATTCAATCTCAAAACCTTCTTGTTCGTAATAAGCATCGCTTATAGGCTTAAGATAGTTTATCTCAATATCTGTTCCAATTCTAATGGGTGCTTGTGCGGTTAGTATCTCCGTTTCTATAGTGTCCGAATTTGTTTGGGTAGCTTGTTTATCACATCCTGCAAGCATGAGTATAGTAACACTTAAAACCAACCACAGTTTATGGGCTATTGACCCATTAGCTTTGTCATCATAATAAAAAACAATAGACGTAAAGGCCATCATGTTGGATACCACATTTATAATAAAACTGTGTAAATAATGATAACTTTTAAACAATTATTTGGCCTCTATAACTCTCAACATATAGTTTGGTAAGTACATTATTCAACCAGTTAAAATAGATAGTGACCACACAATGCATTCACAACCGCTTCAGTGCGTAATATCCGGTCTCCTAAAGACACAGCTGTACATCCATTTGCTTCAAATAGCTCAATCTCATAATCTATCCACCCGCCTTCTGCACCTATACAGACTATTTGTGGAAAACTATTGATCTTTTGAGACTGTCCAAAAGAGGTTTGTGCATAAGGATGCGTTACCACACATGTGTGGGTTTGGGTCATCACACTTAGTTCATCTTCGACAAAAGGCTTAAGCCGTTTCTTAAAACTTACGATGGGCTTTACGGTATCGACACTTTGTTGTAAACCTAATTCGATAAACTCATCAACACGATGTAACATGGGGCTTTGCCAATAGCTTTTATCGGTACGGTAACTATTGACTAATATTATATGATCCACACCAATAGCGGTCATATCCATGATTAATCGGCGCAATACTTTAGGTCTTGGTAGCGCCAGAACAACCGTCAAATTAAGCTTGTTTGGTGGAAAATACTGACTGACAAGGTTTGATAAAATGACTTTATCACTATCTATGAATTTTATAGTTGCCGTTCCGATGTTACTCGATACAATGCCAACTTTTACTAAATCCCCTACCCCAAGCTTGAGTACCTTAAGGATATGAGTTATCTGACGCTCATTAGTGATTGTAAACTCTTGACCAAACGTAGCAGTACTTGGTAATAGAATAATATTCATAGGGTAGTTATAATCGTGATTTAACAACAAAGTGGTCTAAATCATCTGCTTGAAGCGACGTTTCTATCGTAGGTTCAAGATCAATTAATAAAGATTCTATCATGGCCAGTTGATTTTGCATGGCGTTGCTTTTTTGAGTTACTAATTGCCATCCAGCCTCGCCTGCTTGTTTGGCTAATTCTGGATCTAAAAGCCAGTCACTAACTATCTTAGCAAGTGTTGTCGCAACATCTTTAAGCTGACTTTTATTTCGTTTGCTTTGACGTTTGGATTGACCCGTATTAGGCTCTATCACTCTAAGCGCGCCAGCATCATATAAGGCGCTCACGACTTCATGACAGGATTGAGTATAGCTACCCATAATTATTGGCTTTGCCAAACTTGCCGCTTCAATAGGATTATGTCCTCCTATATTGACTACCGACCCGCCAACAAAAGCCACATCAGATAGGGCGTAACATGCGTTAAGCTCACCCATAGTATCAGCAAGATAAACCTGTGTATCTTTATTTATTTTGTCCCCTTTACTGCGTCGATGTAGCGTCATGCCCGTCGCTGAAATGAGATCTGCAACCTTATCAAATCGCTCAGGATGACGTGGCACCAAAATCAACAACGCGTTATTTAGAGAAGGCATCTTAATGATCGCTTGATGTGCTTCCAATACAACCTGTTCCTCGCCAGCATGGGTACTGCCTGCCACCCAAATTGGTCTGTCAAGAGCACTCAAATCTTCAGCAAACTTTTGAGCCGATTCGCTGTTAATCTGATTTGCCCTATTAGAAGGTTTAGACATAAAATGAGACTTTGTTAAGCTCGGCGTAGAGCCCGTAGACCATTTTAAAGAATCCGCACGGCGTATTTTAGGAACAGGGGTGCCCAGTCTACGAAATCGTTTCGCGGTATCGACGTCTTGAGCGATTATCATCGTCAAATTCTGTACCATACTGGTAATGACATCAGTATACTTGGCATAGTTTTGAAAAGACTTTTGAGATAATCTGGCATTAACTAACACAGAAGGAATGCCTAAACTATTGAGGACATTTAGAATGTTCGCCCACAACTCAGTTTCAACAAATAAAGCAATGTCAGGTCTAACGTGGTTTACAAACTTTTCTACCACTGCTTTATCATCCACGGGTACAAATGTGTGTGCCACTTGACCTGTTTGCAAATAAGTAGCAAACAATTCTTCCGCGCGGGCAAAGCCAGTTTGCGTCGTATTAGTAATCCATAACTTTGCACCCTGCTCGAGCATAATCTTTAGCATAGGCGCGATGGTATTGGTCTCACCCAGTGACACTGCATGACACCAAACGGTCTTATCGTATAACACAGATGACTTATCTAACTGAGTATTTAAAGTACCTGTATGAGTATGTGGGAGCGTAGGCGGGTTTGGATACTGACGACCAAACCGTGCGTCAATTTCTTGTTCATAATCAGCGATAGGCGTGTCTAAGTTTTTACTTTTTTGATGGCGGCGCCATAACGCAACGCGATATAAAGGCTTTAAAAGCTTTATGAGCAATCGGTAGTAAAAAGGGGGCTTAAGCGCATTTGATGTTTCAGCTACATCAGATAATAGCGCATAAGCAGATTCAGAAGAATTAAGAGAATTTGGCGCGGGCATGTAATAAAATACCTAATAAGGTGCAATGGCTTGCAAATCTAAGACTAATTTTTGTACACAACTAACGCGTAAAGATAGTTTAAACTGTTAAATTTTTATTAGATTTAAGTTGAAGTTCTACTATTTCAGACGATTTAAGTTCAAGCGCTTTATGATTACGCTTTATGTGCTCGTTATTTGTATAGGGATAGGCTATTTTACATTATAAAAAATAGTTTAAATAGTATGGATATAAGATAACCCAATGTTATTCATTTATAGTCAACATTATATTATAGCAAGGGGCTAAATAACCGAATACTTGAATCGAACAATTTTTTGTAGGTTGGGCGCATCTCCCAGTGTTGTGAATCCAGTATTTCGGATTGGGTTAGATAGGCTTGTTGACAGGTCAACACCTGCTGCACTATTGCAGGAGAATATAACGCTAGACTAACTTCCATATTTAAATAAAAACTGCGCATATCCATGTTAACAGTTCCGAACAGACAGTAATCATCGTCGATAACGACAGTTTTAGCATGCAATAGGCCGCCTTTAAACTGAGCGATGTTAACGCCCGCCTCCATTAATATAGAATAAGAAGCCTGCGACGCGTGTTGGACCAAAAATGAATCAACTTTTTTGGGCAGTATTAATGTAACTTCTACACCCCGTTTGGCGGCTGTGGTTAAGGCAGCTAATAACGCTTCGTCAGGAACAAAGTAAGGGGTCGTAATTTGAATTTTAAAATTTGCTCTATGAAATACGGTAAGTAACGTATTATAGATCACGTTTTCTGTGAGCCTAGGGGCAGAGGGAATCAACTGCGCTATGATATTGTGAACCACAGGCATTTGCTTAATCGGCTTTAAATAACCTGGAGACGCTACATCCCTAAATGTTGATGTTGACGTTGACGTTGACTTGTATATAGATGTTGATGTTGACTTAGACATTGAAGTTGAATGGCTATTTGGTGTTTGAAACTCTTGACCATATTCATCGCTTAGATTTAACGCTGAAATTTGCCGTGCAATATAACCCGGCACCTTATCATTAAGATCGTTAATCGTAGGTTTGGGTCGATACAGCTTGCGTGTATAGGTATTGATGCTCTCATCGATACGCTGACTTAATACTTTTAGATTTTCAGAGCTTTCTGCACCTATGTCCGTTACATTTACTGCAGCCAGCGCGGTTACTACACTAAGTTGTTCTTTACTCTCTATGCGCATGATAAGATCAATCCATTGACCTAGCGCTTTGTCTTGTTTAAAAAACTCTGGATCAACCAGATTAAAGCTACCGGTATAGCCTATATACTCATCTATTACCACTATTTTGCGATGATTACGCAAGTCTGTGCGTTTAAATAACGTTTTAAATAGCCCAACTGGCAACGATTGATGAATAATTACGCCAGAGTGGATTAATTTTTCATACCAATCATCGGTAAAAAAGCTAAAACTGCCGACACTATCTGCAAGTATTTGACACTCTACCCCGCGTTTGGAAGCTTTAATGAGTGCATCAAAGATCTCCTGAACCCGTCCCTTAGGATAGATAATATAAAACTCCATAAGCACCAAACGAGTGGCATTATTTATATCTACAAGCAAGCTATCGATCGTACTGTCTGCTGAGGTTAGCAGTTGCATGGTATGACCATCATAAACCCCAAAACCTGTATCATAAGTTCCAATACGGCTAACCCCCTGATATCGCTCAGGAAGCATATCTTCAACGGTGTCATAAGTGATACCCTCATGATCCGTCAATTGTTTAAGCATCTTCTGCGCCTTGGAGCTTCTTAATTTATAACTTTTACCTAAATAAGGTTCGCCCACTAATATATAGGCAATAATACCAAAAAATGGAACCACAATAATTAATACCAACCAAGTGATGACAATGCTGGTATTGCGCTGAGTGGATAACACCCTTACAAACATGTAAATTGTTAGAATGATATGGGCTGCGACCCCTAACCATGCCCAGTCCCCTAGCGATATATTTTGCAACCACGACCATATACCCTCAATTGGAATTGAAGTAGTAGCTGCTGCAAGAAACAAGGGATTAGGTAAAATTGGACTCATGAAAAAATGTCAGTTCTCTCTTAAATACTTAGGGCGATATACTAGGGGCTGTTTAGAATTAGTATATTAGTACTGCCGATAGCTATAATTGTTTCAGATTAGTCACAAAGCGGCGGTAATGCCCGAAGCGTATTAGACCTTGGCTAGATTTGCAACAATGTTAGGGCAATTCTAGCATCAGCCCCTCACTCGAGCATAGCTCTTGCCTTGCGAACGGGTAAAGCAGTACTTTGCTCGAGACCCGTTCTCAGGGACAGGACTATTTTTGTCATAAAATTGTAAGATTTTCTAAAAGCTGGTCTAAACTAGATTCAATAAGCGTCGAAAATTATACTGCGTACGGCCAAAAAAAATAGTCTTAGTCAGTGACATATACTAATTCTAGACTGCCCCTAACTAATCGAACGATTTTAAAAACGCTAATAAAGCTTTTTCATTCAATTGTTGGAATTTACGTGTCCGGCCGACACGTCCTTTTTTATAGCGTTCAATAAAGTTATTTTCTAAAAAGCTGTTTAAAATCATAGGGTGAATATATGACGCTCTACAGACACTGGGCGTATTACCTAAGTCTTGAGCCACCTGTTTGACCACGTCAACTATCAGCTGTTGGCGCGCTTTGCTATTTTTTTTACTCTCTAATATGTCATCACCTGCTTGCTCATATAAATAATCGGCAGCTAACACCGACGCCATCCATGTTCTAAAATCTTTTGCACTATACTCATGCCCGGTATGGATACGTAGATACTCATTTATATCTTGGCTTTCAACAATTTGTTTTTTACCCTCATTATCAATATATTTAAAAATACGATAACCGGGTAAATCGGAACACGCCCTGACGATATCTATAAGTCGTTCATCTTGAAGCTCTATATGATGCTCTTTGGCACTTTTGCCCACAAAATCAAACGCTAACCCCTCTTCTGTTTCACTGACATGCTTACTTCTTAATGTGCTAAGCCCATAGCTTTTGTTTTTTTTGGCATATCTATCATTTCCAATACGTATTAAGGTGGTTTCTAGTAACTTTACTACTGCAGCGAGTACATTATCACGGCTTAAAAACTCCGATTTTAAATCTGCTTCTATTTGAGCACGTAACGTTGGTAAGTTTTCAGCAAAACCTACTATCGCATCAAACTTTGCCTCATCACGAACCTTATTCCACAGTTCATGATACAGATATTGCTTACGTCCTTTTTCATCTCTGCCCGTACATTGAAGATGACCATCATCATATTTGCATATCCAAACCTCAGACCACATCGGAGGTATCGCTAAAGCATCAAACCGAGCGCGTAAGTTTTTGTCCTTAATCGTCTTACCGTTATAGTCCTTAAAACTAAATCCTTTACCCCAACGTTTTCGCGTATAACCCGGCTCATTATCGCTTACATAACGTAAGTTTGCGCGTTTGGCTAATGCTTCATAATTATGTCGATCTACAGTATCAGACAGCTCATCTAATACCGACTTATTATCGGTATCATTGGCAACTGACTGCTTATTAGACGTCACTTTATTAAGTTTATTATTATCTTTGTTGTTCTTAGGGGTCTTTTGCTTTGAGCCATTTTTAGAAAGGCTATTTTTATTGGGGCTGTTTATATTAGTCTGCATTTAAACCTCGAAGGCTAATTATAATCTTGGTATCTTTTATTACATAAGACTTTTTAGAATACATTTAAAAGTTTAAGTTTTATGGTTTCTTATTCTATTAGAAGTCTCTTGCATAACACAGCATTTACGCATAGTAAAACTGTAAAGCCCGGTTACGTAATTAACCGTTATATGTTTTTATTGGGCGCACTTACTGTAATAAAACGTCATATATAGTCAAAGAACTTTAAAGTAGTCACAAGGCAACCGAGTGCAAGTACTACTAGGGTAGGCTTAACGAGGTAACACCGTGACTCTTTATAAGTTCGCCGACTATAGTTGAACCTAACCACGTAAACTAATCAAATTCAAATAAATATGCGTTAACCTTTATCTGAATAATATATGTCAAAAAAAAGCTGCATCTGATAAGACGCAGCTATATTACATTAATTTCAAACACTATAATTTTGGGAAATGCGAATAATGTTAGATCATTCTGATCGCACCATCGAGGCGTATTACTTCGGCATTAAGATAGGCGTTCTCAATGATATGTGCTACTAAATTAGCAAACTCAGCGGGCTTGCCCAAGCGTTTTGGATAAGGTACGCTTGCTTCAAGCTGTGTACGTGCTTTATCTGGAATAGAATCCATCATAGGGGTGGCAAACACTCCAGGCGCTATGGTCATTATTCGAATACCATGTCGTGTCATCTCACGTGCTAAGGGCAACATCAGACCAACTACCCCAGCTTTTGATGAACCATAACTGGCTTGACCCACTTGACCATCAAACGCAGCAATTGAAGCTGTATTGATGATAATACCTTGGTCTATATTATTAGGACCCCCATTATTCGCCACTTGCTTAGCGATACTTGCAGCTACTAAACGTGCCACATTAAAACTGCCTACCAAATTAACTTGTATGCCTTTATTAAATTGGTCCAAGTCAGCAGGATTATTATCGCGATCAAGCAATTTTTGTACGATTGCAATGCCCGCGCAGTTAATACTGCCTGCCAGTGCACCAAATTCATTTTCGACAGTTTCAACAGCGGTTAAAACATCTTCACCGCTAGTCACATCACAGCGTACAAAACGCACAACATCGCCAAGTTCTTTGGCTAAAGCCGCGCCTGTTTCTTCATTTAAATCAGCTATGACAACGTTCGCCCCACGAGATACCAACTCTCTAGTCACCGCTTCACCTAAACCTGAAGCGCCGCCAGTTACGATAAACGTTTTTGATTCAATTTTCATTTATTGTCCTTTTTTGGTTATATTTTAAAGAAGTTAAAAATTAGGGTTTGTTGAATTGATATTAATGAACTATTGAAGAGCTATTAAAGCAACATAAGTTATTGGCGCAGCAAAAGCGCCTATTGACGCAGTAAAAAACGCTGAACTTTACCACTAGGCGTCTTAGGCAATGCTTCGATAAACTCAACAAATCTTGGATAAGCATGTGCTGATAAGCGTTTGTGTACCAAAGATCTAATCTCATCTTCCAAATCTTTTGTGCCTTCTATACCTGGCATTAATACCACGTATGACTTGATAACATGCCCCCTCATCTCATCTGGCACACCCACTGCCACCGATTCAGCCACTGCCTCATGCTCCATGACGCAGTTTTCTACATCCGTAGGACCTATCCGATAACCTGCAGTGATGATGATATCATCATCGCGTCCTGCAAACCAGAATGTTCCATCTTTATGCCGCTCTACGATATCGCCAGTCAGATAATAATCACCTGAAAAAGCCTGCTTTTCATCCCAGCTGTATCCGCTAAAGTAGAATGCAGGGGATTCACTAACAACAATTGCCAGTTGTCCTTGTACTCCATCAGCTACTGGCTCTAACTGATCATTTAATACAATCAGTTTATGCCCTGGCATTGGCACACCCATGCTACCAGTCGGCACATCGTGAGTAAGTGCATGATGCATACAACAGGTCATTCCAGTTTCTGTTTGTCCATATTGATCATACACAGGGCAACCTAAATTATCTTTGACCCAAGTCACAACCTCAGTGTTGAGCGTCTCACCTGCTGAGTTGGCAATTCGTAATGATAATTGGTCAGCAACATTTTCAAATACACCACTCGACTTCATCATTCTAAATGCTGTCGGTGAGGAAGCAACATTGGTTATCTTATGGCGTACTAGAAAATCAAAGGTATTTTGCGCATCAAACCCGGCTTCATTAAAGTAGGTAGTCATGCCCATAAGCAAAGGCCCAGTAATGGCATAATACAATCCATATGCCCACCCAGGATCGGCCATGTTCCAGTAGTTATCTGATTCACGCAAATCAATAGCATAACACATGTATAAATAAAAGGTAGGTAGAGCACTTAAAGGAACACTCACGCCTTTAGACTTTCCAACTGTACCCGAGGTAAACATCTGTAAGAAAGGGGCATCGGGTGCGAGATTGATTGGCTCAAATTTTGTATCAAATTGACTGGCATTTCTCAGATTGGCATTTCTCAAATTGGCATCTTCGTAATCGATATCTTCGTAATCGACATCTGATTGCTTCTCATTCGATTCATTCAACGTATGGTCGTCTGTTACAAACACCATTATTGGCAAGTTTTTGATATCATCAAATTTTTCGCGGTTTTCAGGATTAGTAAACACCACCTTAGTATCCGCTTTATTCAACCTATATTCGATAGATTCAACACCAAATGCAGTAAACAATGGTTGATAGATAGCACCAATGCGCCAAGTTGCTAATACAATAATTAAAAGCTCTGGCGTACGCGGTAGCATCGTTGCTACTCTGTCTCCAGACTGGACCCCATATTGCTGCAACATGTGAGCAACCTGAGCACTTTTATGATCTAAGTCATTAAAACTTAGCTGTGTCACTTTTTCATTGGTATTTTGATGGACGAGCGCGATTTTATCGCCTAATCCATTGCGGACATGTCTACCGCAACATGCCACATAGGCATTTAATGCATCTTCTGGTGTATCTTTGAAAATCTTTTGAAACAATGCATCTTGATTGAAGGTTTGATATAAGGCTTGATAGGCTTGAATGTTTCTCGTGTCATTATTTTGACTAAACTGATTATGGTTATGGTCTTGGCTTTTATATTGAGAGTGTTCTGGAAGCTGACTTGATGAGGTGTTTATAGACGTATCTTGTGACATTTTCTGCTACTCCTTTAGCGAGATACTGTATATGTACTGAATATAAATACTGATCTATATAATTAAACAGACCTGAATAAAATCTGAATAAATAACAAAAGATTAAATCCTGTTAATCTTTAATTTATTTTCTAATTTCTATTTCTACTAGGGGCTGTATAGAATTAATTCATGGAACTGGCAGAGGCTATATTTAAGGCTATATGCAAGTAAATTTTAGCTATCAGCAGTTCTATTTAAGTAATTCTATACAGCCTCTAATTTAGTATATCAATACATTTCATCTCATTCTATATATTTATTACTTTTCAATGATTCAGAGTCTTTTATTATTGATTGTATTAGGACATATTATTATTTTTTAAAACTCTAATAGTATAACGCTTAGATAATTATAAGTAAGAATGACGTTAGCTTTTTGAATCAAGCATTGAACGTTAAGTTTTAATGAGTTTAGCGTGCAACCAAAATCCAGCTAACATGGCTATAACAAATAGAATAGATTCGGTATAACCTGCAAATGCTGTTACCAGTGCAGGTGTAGGGCAAAACCCTAACATACCCCAACCGATTCCAAACATCAAACTGCCTATTATAAGTTTTGAATTAATTTTACTGGTCGTAGGCAGGTCAAAGGGAGCACTATTTAATGCTTTTTTGCCTTGTTTCTTACGTGATTTAATATAGAAGAAGACTGGCATAGCGACGGCGATACCCCCACCCATAACCAAACCTAATGAAGGATCCCAATTATGAAAAAGTCGTAGAAATCCCAATACTTTCTCAGGATTAAGCATCTGAGATACGATGAGCCCTATGGCAAATATAAAACCAGAAATGAAACTAAATATCAGCGTTAGTCGGTTGTTTATTATCATAACAGGCTCACAAAATGACTATGAGAGAGAAATTAAATAGAAAAAAGAAAGGTAAATATTAAAACTGTAGGCGGGACTGACTAAGTTTGAATCATTGCAAAAAAAGTTGCCGTTAGAATGCCACTTGATAAAAACAGTAAGGTGGCGGTGATTAAGCGTGGCGACAGCCTTGAAATACCGCAAATTCCATGTCCGCTTGTGCAGCCTGAACCCAATCTAGTTCCAAAACCGACCAACAGCCCTGCAAGGATAATTTTCCATATAGGTTGGGCCATATTTAATTCGGGAAAGCCGATAAGTAAAGCATAAACCCAAGTTGCTAAGGCCATACCAAATACAAAAAACAATTGCCAACTAGGCTTTGGCAACTGAGTTATAGAGTTCTTTATGTAAATACCCCATCTTTAACACAACATCATCGTAGAATCGTTAAGCCACCTGTCTGTACTGGGCAGGTGTCATATCATCAAGTGAATCATGGGGTCTTTGGGTGTTATAAACCTCAATCCAATCTTCAGTCAGTTGATTGACCTCGTTTAAATTGTTGAAAAGGTAACAATCTAAAACCTCATTGCGATAACTGCGATTAAACCGTTCAATATAAGCATTCTGATAAGGACAACCAGGTTCGATATAGTCAATGTAAATACCGTGAGCCGATGCCCAATCAGTGAATACGTGTGAGGTAAACTCACTACCATTATCCACACGAATTTGCTTAGGGTAACCATGCCACTCGGCTAGCTGATCAAGGTAGCGAATCACTCGAAGTGAGGGGATGCTGGTACCAATATCAATGCCTAATACTTCACGGTTATAATCATCAATCACATTAAAGGTTCGAAAGCGAATATTGTTATGTAGCTTATTGCTCATAAAGTCCATAGACCAAGTATGCCCTAATGCACTTGGCACACTTAGCGGCTGAGGATTGCGTGCTGGCAGTCGCCTTTTAGTCTTACGGCGTAGGTTTAAGTTTAACGCTTTGTAAACACGATGTACGCGCTTGTGATTCCATGAATAGCCAAGTGCTCGCATACGCTTAAAGCACTTTGGAAAACCCCAGCGATTATGCTTGTCAGTAAGCTCATTTAAGACATCAATAATCTCACTGTCATCAGATAGTTTAGGCTTGTAGTAATAAGCAGTTCGACTCATGCAGACCACCTGACAGCTAACCACAATACTAACACCATACTGCGCCTGCAGTTCTTGTGCCCAGACTTTACGTTCATGGACAGGCGCTATAGCTTTTTTATGATTTCTTCCTGCATTTGTGATTTGAGGCTTAAATCAGCATACATCTGTTTAAGCCTACGGTTTTCTTCTTCTAGTTCTTTTAGTCGCTTGACGTCAGAGGCTTCCATACCTCCGTATTTAGACTTCCACTTGTAGTAGGTTGAACTAGCAATACCGTATTTACGGCACAGCTCTTTGGCAGGTATTCCAGCTTCTGCTTCTTTTAAGATTGATACTATTTGGGTTTCAGTCATTCGTTTGCTCATGTTAAAACTCCTTATGGGTATTTTATAAGAAATTCTACGTTTGAGCTGTGTTATTTTAGGGGATAGTTACA